>CASQMQ010000024.1 GCA_949430125.1 uncultured Pseudomonadales bacterium | reverse complement strand
GTGACCACGAAGGCCGCAGTTTTCTCTGCGCTGGAATCGCTAGTCTCTCCCGCGGCACTCGCCACATCTACGAGCAAGCTATAGACCCCTTCTTCTTCAGCTATGAAGCTCGCTCTATAGACACCGTCTTCTTCAATATCCCATTCCATAGGAGCATCGATAAATTCTTCGAGAGGGTTTGAAGTCTGCATCCACAGCGTCGCGTCGTTGTCCGCCTCGTATTCGTTGTTGAGCACGGTCGCCCTTACGTTAACTTCATCACCAACGTTATAGAACTCTCGATCGAACTCGATAGTAATTCGTTCTGGGGCCGAGACGGCCAGCCAACGCAATATCTGACGCCAGAGTATTTCATGAGACTCATCTGCCGCAGGCAGCATCATCTGCCAACGCCAAGTACTTGCGGTGGTCAAAGACATGCTGCGACCCGAGCCATAGCGCTGCGATGCGAGAAGCGGAAGCGCCTGATTTTGGTATTGCAGCAAGGGATGCTCTATTAATACTTCCGCGCCGGGCTTGATCCGACCCGTTACATAAGTCCCCTGTAACTCAGGCATCTGTCTCCACAGCGCTTGATTCTCTGAATCATCGGCGGAGAGACGCAGCAAAGGTGAGAACTCGCCATTACGAGTGAGTCGCGGATAGAATAGCTCGCCGGTAGGATGATCACCGCGGCGAATCCCGCCACGCAGATGAGCAGGCAAGAAGCCCTCTTCGACAAGGGTAATAGGTAGAATATCAGCTATTGGGCTACCAATAAATTCTTCGTCTACCATTCCACTCATCAGAAAACCGCCGCCACGTTCGGCAACGAAATCCTCTAGCATTTGCAGTTGGTCAGCATCGAAGAAATCGAACTCTATGTCACCCAGCACGATCGCTTCATATTCAAATAACTCCTCGCGATCCTCAGGGAAACCACTACTAAGTTCTGTAGCCGATTCGATACCCTGACGATAGTATTTTTCTGGTCCCGTTTGCAAATAGGTTGCCAGGCGGAGTGAATTGTCACCGGACACCGCACGGCGTATAAACTTGTATTCGTTGCGTGGGTGACCTTCTAAATAAAGTATGTCCAGCGCTTCTTTCTCAGTGTTATCAACCAAAAAACTGTAACTGTTGTTCTTGTCGATGATCTCACCGGTCTGCAATTCGACATTCAGGTCATAGACAATCAAATCTGGACGCTCGGGGGTTATCTCTAGCTCAAAGCGGCGAGTCACTCCCTCTGCGCCTAGAATGACCACATCGGAGACTACCTGAGTATCTCCATCCATTATGGAAAGCTCGACTTCTTGCCCTTCATAGCCCTGATGATTTACCGCAACTTGCACATTGAAGACAGAGCCTTCCAAGACTGTCTTCGCAGCACTCACATCGACAATGCCGATGTCTTGGGGAATATCTTCCTGTCCTACTCCGATGGTGAATACTGGTATCTGTCTAGCACCAAAATCTTGAGCGGTAGCCAGAGGATCATCATCGCTATTATCGGCGCCATCACTGACTAAAATTATGCCGCCCAGGGGAAGTCCGTTAAGCTGATCATCTACATAACTTAAGGCCTGATCGATAGATGAAGCGGTGCCTTCTTCGCTTAATTCCTCTATGCCAGCTATTCGCTGCGTCTGGTTATCGAAACGAAAAGTGCGGATCTGAAAAGACTCGGAAAGTTCATCGAGTAGACCGTTTTCATAGAGTTGTTCTTCGACGGCGGCCTGCCGAGTTTGCCCATCGGCAAGGTCGGCGATGGACATGCTCTGCGAATCATCGATTAAGACAGCGAGGTAAGTTTCTTGTGGCGAAACCTGCAGCGTAGTCACTACCGGTCTTAACAAACAAAACAGAAGCAGTACCAATACACTAGAACGTATGCCGATAAAGAAAGCCTTCCAAGGGGTGCTGAGCTGCCTTGTTGTTTTGCGATAGGTAAACCAAACACCGATCGTGATCAGCACAACCAATAGGGCAAATAGCCACGGACTAATGCCGTAAGCAAAAGTGAATGTGCCGTCTTCGAGAGCAGTTAAAAAGTTAGGTTGTGAGTATTCCATTGCTACTGATCTGTATTCGCTGATCCCTGATTCTCAGACAATACACGATAGTATTCTTCCACCAGATCTCGGTACTCATCAGGGATATCTTCATCAACGGTGGCGTAGAGTTTGTTGTTGATGTTATCCAGCTCTGCCTGCGCGCGCAGTGCTCCCTCGAGTTCTGTTATCGGTTGGAGTAGTTGTCTAAATAGTTCTGGTTGATTGAGAAAGTCTTCGATATCTTGCTGCGTCAATTGCTGGCGAATAGATCTGGCATTGCCAATATTATTCGGCGTGCCTTGAGCACCTACACGTCCGCCCGTACCTGGTTGCTGTTCACTGCTTGCGCCACCCCCAGCGGCCTGCTGCTGTCCACTTCCTTGACCTTGTTGGCCCTCTGTCCTTGTTGGCCCTGCTGCCCAATTGACCGCGCTGACCTGGCTGATTACCCCCAGCACGCGCTTGATCTTGCAATTGCTGCGTGAGTTGCTGCGCTAGTTGTTGCGTCTGCTCCAATTGCTCGCGCATCTCCCGTAACGATGGCACCTCGCCTCCTGATTCCTGCCCTGCCTCATTGAACGCTAAAGCCTGTTGCTCTAGATCTTCTACCTGCTGACGCAATTGCGCAGCATCGCTAGCCACCTGCTGCACTTGATCTGACGCAGAGTCTCCGCTAGAGGGATTCAATGCTGCTAGGCTCTGCGCGAATTCTTCAATCGAACCCTCGAGCTCCTGTTCTATGTCTACCGATAGATTCACCATGCCATTGCGCAAGACACGGTTGCTAGTCTGCATCTCTTCGCGAAGCGGTCTGAGTTCTCGGCTCGCTGCCTGCGCCTGAGACATCAAGCGTTGATCTTCGTTGTCACCACGAGCAATGATCGCTCTAAGCATGTCCTCAATTTCTTTCAGATCTTTTTGTTGTTGCTGCTGTGCCTCGATGAGGCTCTGCAGATTGGCATCATCGCGAACGGCTTGTCGCGTCTGTCCAAGCCCCTGCTCTCGGATAGTTTCCTGCAAGCTCTCTTGCAGATCTCGTTGCTGTTGCAGCAGTTGCTGCCCACGCTGACCAAGATTTTGCGCAAGCTGATTCACAGAACGCTCGGACTGTTGACTCATCTCTCGTTGCTGCTCGCGAAGATTTTCCAACGCCTTCTGCGATCTGGCGGCTGCAATTGCTGCCGTCTCACTCTGAGAGGCTTCCTGCATTTGCTGTGCTGCTCGCTGCAAGGCCGTCTGCGGCTGCTGTTGCTGCCCACCACTAGCGCTGCCGGAAGAAGACGAGGCACTACTTGATTGGGACTGCGACTGAGAGGAAGCTTGCTGGCTTTGTTGTTGTGATTGAGAGCTTTGTTGGCCGCGATTCAACTGCTGGGCTAACTGCTCCACCTCACGGCTGAGCTGCTCCTGCTGACGCATTAGACGTTCTAACTCGCGCCGCTTCTGCTCCTCTGTCATTTGTTCTTCGCGTCTGGCTAGATTGCGCTGCGCACGAGTCAGACCTTCTTGTCTGCGCGCTAGTTCTTCCAGCTTATTCGCTTCTTCAGTTTCCTGCTGCGAGCCACCACCCCCGCCAGCACTGTTTGGTGTCTCATAGCGATTTTCAAGTTGCCCCATCTCCATCTCAAATAGTTCGCGAAGATCTTCACGCTCCTGTTGAGCGCCACCACCGCCGCCTCCACCGCCGCCTTGCTCCATGGAGATATTGGTGCGATTGATATTCGCCTCAGCCTTCAATACATACTGAAGTGCTAGCTGCTCGGGTTTCAAGGCACTGTTGATCTGCTCCTTACCAAGCTCATCCGCCGCCTTATTCATTTGATCTATAGCCAGTGAAAGGTTTTCTACGGCGGCATCGTAGCTCGCATCGGAGAAACTGACACGCTCAGCAAGACGGTCTATGGATCGACGCGTCCGCTCAGTCGCCTCGAGTTGAGACTCTGAAATAATCTCAGCATCGGATGCAAATTCTTCCGGCGACACCTTCGCCTGTCTGTTCTTTAGTTTCCATGTCGCCGCGATGATGTCTTTCTGTATCTGCACCAACGCGCTGCTATCGGCGCTTTCGCCTTCACCACCGCCACCGCCACCGCCACCACCACCGCCGGACTGGCGGAATTCCTGATCGGTGGGAATAACCTGCAGAAAGTAAATATCGGATATAACTTCAACCGGTCCCTCAAGACCGTTGTTGTCAGCAAGAGTGAGGAAATAGCTAACGAAGTCGCCAGGCTCTACATCAAGGTCTTCCAAATAGATAAGCTCGTCGCCAGACACCTCGCGCAAATTCTGTTCGGATAGAAAATCAACTTGTACTTCGTCTGCGCCTACAACACTGTAATTCAAAGTGAACTTACTTAGGCCATAGTCATCGCTAGCGTCAATCTCGAGTACAACTTCCTCCAGAGGCATAACATCTTGATCTTGGCCCGGTCTCTTCAGTGCCAATTCTGGAGGTGTGTCTTCGATAGAGCGAATGAAATAGTCGAGTGGATTCTTACTTTGCAAATCAGAAAAATCCGTCGCGGAAATACGATACACACCATCTTGATTCACAGTAAATTTAGCGCGGCCTATATTGCCATTCATCACTAGACTAATGTCTTCATAAGGAGGAAGTAGATTGATCTCATCTTCATCCGCGCTATAACTTTCGTCGAACTCTACAACTGCTGCCCTAATATTTTTATTGAAGGTTACTAGCAGTTCTACTTCCGTTCCTTCCGGGACTACTAAATCGCCACTGTCTTCTTCCGTGATGTCCTCAATTTCCGTGTACTCGGGATAGTCCATGGCTAAATCGATTCGCTCGATTTGCGGTAGATCGAACAGGTCGATCTGATATTGCGCTGAGCTCTGCTCGCCACGCTCATCAAAGGTTACATAGTAAGTGGTGTCTTCCGCCAAAGAAGGAATGAAGTAGCTATAAGTTGCGTTGTCGCTGCCACTGCCATCGCGATTCATTGTGGCGTCGCGCCAATTCACATTATCATCTTGAAGACGCAGATTAATCGTGCCGGGTATCGCGTTCCTAACGCGAGCTATGATCGTCACGCTACCGCCGCGCTGCATCTCCAGATCGCCCGGCTCAACACTGATTTCGATATCTGGCAGCACCTCAACGACGACTACCGGCTCGCTGATCGCGAATGGCCATGCCAGTCGACTTGCCGCATTGAATAGGACGTCGGAGCTAAGGAACATTCCCATCACCACGAAGGCAACGCCGGCCGCCGATGCGAGAGAAAGGTAGGAAGTTCTAGCAGGTGCAACTGTCTTAACCTGTTCTTGTTGAATCTGCACGTGTTCTTGAGCATCCAACCACAGCTGTTGAATGAACTGCTGAGAAACACCGCGCTTGCCGTTCGCTAAATCTTCTTCGGTAAACTCCAGCGAGGTTAGCAGGCGCTGCTCTAAATCAGGAATATGATCTTCTACATAATGTGCGAGTTTGCGGTCATCGGTTGTCTGTCTCCCCAAAACCTGGATCAAGCGCCAGACTAGCAAGCCAATGCTCAGCACTGACACTGCAAATAAGATTGTTGTGCCGGTCTTGTCGGGTTCTAACCAGAGTGCCGCCGCGCTGAGCGACAAAATTAATACGGAAAAGGCGATAACGAAATAGCTCACCTGCTTCAGAATGAACAGGTTGCTGCGACGACGACGAAGGTTCTTCAGGGTTTCGCGAAGACTATCGAATGTGGGAGACGACATAAAGGCTCTTCTGGCTACAGTGAATAGGAAGACTTATTTAGTACTTGTTGCTCCTCGCTAGGCGACGTCCGAAAGCGACTCGGTCATTGAAATTTGGCGCGGAAAAAGGCGAAAAGCCACAGTTTTACTGACCGCGAACACTGACAGATTGTTTCATTCGTACAGCTTAACTATCCCATTAACCCGCCCGGAATTGCAAGGGCTTATGGGCGGGATTACCGACAAAGGACCAGCAAAATCAGCTAGTCTGAGGTTTGGCCGAATGCAGCCGTGAATTGCCCGATTTTGGGCCAGATATTGCCCAGATAAGAGCAGGCTAGACTAGTTACCGGGAGCTTAGCAGCCCATTTCCTGCGGACGGTAATAAGTTGAATCCTTAGGAAACACACGAATATCTCGTTGATTGGCATCTTCGAGCAGTGCTTCTAGACTGCGATGCATCTCGATATCCCGCAGCGTCACCATCGTTGGCCGTGGTAAGACCCATTTATCAGCCGCCGCATCGGCCAGGGCATCACGTGGCGTAATCCAGCGATGCTCCAGAATTTCATCGTTGTCTACCACCACCGTAACCGGCTCTTTAAGCGGGCATAGGAAGAACCAGGTGCAGAAACGCCTAGGCAGCTTTGGAGGTGTAGTCCAGTGGGCGGTATGAACCAATTCATCGATATCGATATCGATGCCTGCCTCCTCTTTCGTCTCCCGCACTGCAGCACGCAGCGCGGCCTTATACTCCAATCCATCGCCGTCGAGCGCGAAGTCTGCCGCATCGACGCGGCCCCCTGGGAATACCCAGTGGCCTCCGTGAAAGACTAGCTTGGAGTTTCGCCTAAGTAACAATATCTCAAGATCCGCCTTGTTAGCCGTCTCTCGAATAACTACCACGGTTGCAGCCGGTACGGGTTTGATATCTGTCATTGTCCTTCTGCCCACCTTGTTTCTCTGAGAAAAAGGCTGGCCCAAACAGACTAACCCAGAGCGCTATTATAGCAATGACGCCAGCGTATTACTCCCAGCTTTTACAACATGCAGCATCACACGCATTGCAGCAGGCGCGCCATCAGCATAGAATCCTGCCCACATTTGAAAGAGCCTGCTGATGGAACCTATGAGAAATGGGCAGGCATAGTCGATTCAGCAATAGCAGGAGAAGCGGTATGAAAATCAATTTCGAAGGTCAAGTAGCGATAGTAACAGGTGCTGGTGGCGGATTAGGCAAGCAGCACGCCTTAGAGCTGGGTCGACGCGGCGCAAAAGTAGTAGTCAATGATCTAGGCGGTTCGGTAGACGGCAGCGGAGGCTCAGCCTCGGCCGCCGAACAGGTAGCACAGGAAATTCGCGATAACGGCGGCACAGCAGTGTCGAGCGATGCGTCGGTTACTGATTTCGAAGCAGTTCAGGCGATGGTTGATGAAACCGTAGCAAAATGGGGCCGCATCGATATTTTGGTTAACAATGCCGGCATCCTAAGAGACAAGACCTTCTCAAAGCTAGAACTAGAGAACTGGCATGCTGTTATTGATGTTCATCTTACCGGCAGTCTCAATGCAACGAAGTGTGTTTGGCCCATCATGGTCGAACAGAAGTACGGTCGCATCATCATGACCACGTCCACTTCGGGTCTGTTTGGAAATTTTGGTCAGGCCAACTACGGTGCTGCAAAGCTAGGTTTAGTTGGATTTATGAATACACTGCGTTTCGAAGGCGCCAAGTACAACGTCTTCACTAATGCAATAGCACCCATCGCCGCGACGAGAATGACAGTCGAACTGCCAGGCTTTGAGGACAGTGCCGAGAAACTAGCTCCTGAACTCGTTACACCAGCCGTGGTTTATCTCTGCTCGGAAAAAGCTCCCAATGGCCGCATCATTCAGGCTGCTGGCGGACGCTACTATTCTGCTGACGTCAGAGAAAATGTTGGCGTCGACCTTGGTCTAGGCGCATCAGTCGAGGATATCGAAGCAAATATCGAGACCATTCTCGATATGAGTAGTAGTGCAGGCATACTCGAAAGAACGCCGCATCGCTAGAGCTAATGCCTACTCAGGCAGATCAGGCGTCTCGCGCCTGATCTGCCTGAACCTTCTGAATAGATTCACGCTCATCCATCAGATCCATTAGCGCCTTAATGTTTGGCTGCTCACTCAACGCATTCCAATTTAGTGCCTTCTTGCACACTATGGTTGCTAGGCTTACGCTAAATCTGTAGTAAAAATCTGCGTAACTCATCTCTTTTCCCGCCAAATAGGGGTCAAAACCCGCCAAGTGTTGCAATGAAGCGAATCCTTTTTCCAGCTGCAGCTTAACCTGTCCTTTCAGCTCAGCCGTAGCCGGATTGCCGAAGAACACATCGCCATACAAGCGTCGCGCTGGCAATTCGATATAGAGCTCAAGATGTCTTATCAACTCCTTGACCTTTGCTTGGGCAAAGAGATCCTCTGGATAAAGTGAAGGGCCAATTTTCAGACTATCGATATAGTCGATCATGACGCCGGTTTCACTTAGCAAGCCGTCCTCGGTCTCCAGAAAAGGCACTTTACCCATCGGACTCTTAAGCAAGAACTCCGACTCTTGATTTGGCAACACATGAACTTCCTCGAAATCCATTCCCTTTTCTATCATGATGGCCTTAACCATATTGTAATAGTTACTATAGGTCATACCGTGCAGTTTAATCGTCATTGTTCCCCCGCAGTCTCTGTCCGTGACTGATTGTTAAATGGCTCCAGTGTCGCTGCTGACTTATTCGATCACGCACGCTAAGCTGACGCATTAAAGTATGCCAGAATTATTCCCCGATTGATTTGCAATGAAAGAACCTTTGATGAATTATCGAATTTTACTGCTCTCTGCTTACGACGCCATGAGCCACAAAATGTGGCGCGGCAGACTTCTCGAGATGTTTCCCGAGCACACTTGGACTCAACTCGTACTGCCGCCGCGCCATTTCAACTGGCGGATAAGAGGCAATAGCTTGCAATGGGCTTTAAACGAAAAAGACCTGCTCAATCAAGATTACGATTTGCTCATTGCTACCTCGATGGTTGATCTGGCAAGTCTTCGTGGGTTCATCCCCCGCATCGCGCAGTTACCCACCTTGCTCTATTTCCATGAGAATCAGTTCGTTTATCCGTTAGGCAGCAAGCAAAGAAGCAAGCAACGTAGAACCACAGTTAGTCCCGCTCTATTCGGCCCTCTGTGCGGATGCCATCGTCTTCAACAGTAATTACAACCGATCCACTTTCTTGCAAGGGACCAGAGAATTACTGAAAAAATTACCAGACCAACTTCCTCCGGAACTGCTTGAGAGAATTGAGAAGAGCGAAGTCCTCCCGGTTCCATTAGAAGAATTCCCATTCGAGCCAGTAACGTCTGCAATGCTAGAAAGACCTAAGCAGATTCTCGACGTGGTCTGGAATCATCGTTGGGAGTATGACAAGGGACCGAAACTTTTACTGTGTTTAGCGCAGGCAATCCTTACACAACGATTACCAATCAGGCTCCATGTAGTCGGACAACAATTCAGATCTTCCCCTGCAGAATTTGAGAAGATTGCGACTCTACTAGAGCAGCATGCTGCGGACCTTGCGATCGATCAGGGTAGCTTCGGTTTTGTCGAGAAGCGAGAGAGGTATATATCTCTGCTTAAGCGCTGTGAAGTCGTACTTTCCACCGCATTGCATGATTTTCAGGGTCTTGCCATACAGGAAGCTTGCACGTTAGGCTGCACGCCTCTTGTACCTGACGCGCTGGTCTATCCCGAATACATAGATAGTAAGTTTCTCTATACTTTCAATAAAGGCATCAATGAAAGTAGCGAGGACGAAGCGAATTGTGCGGAAATTCTCAAGCAACTTGAGATTTGGCAAACAATGCTAGCAAATAATATAGCGCTGCCAAGGGTCACTTTAGATGACTTTTCTCAGAAGGCACTTCGACCCAAGTATGCGGAGCTTTTGGAAAGGCTTTTTCGAGCAGAGAAGAAGTAGCACGATTACTCTGCCTGCTCAACGAGTGGGAAGGCGATTTTCTGGCCGATTTGTATGCGATTAAAATCCAACTCGGGATTGTACTGCCGCACTAACCAGATAGGAGTTGAATAGCGATTCCTCGCGATGGCGCCGATATTATCGTTTCGCTTGATTTCATATTGCTCGACACCCTGGATGCGGTAATTGCTAAAAAATTCTTGCTGCAAAGTCGAATGAAATTCTCGACGCTTAAGCTCGAACTCCGCAATATTCACACTCGAAAAATCCAGAGTCAGGCGCTTCCCCACAATAACTGGGTCGCGAAATGCCATATTGTTTAACCTGCGCACATCCCAAGCACGAATACTCAACCAATCGGCGAAATGCCCTAGTGTTTCTGATGCCTGTACTTCAACAGTATTATTACTCGCTACGGTGTAATCTGAAGGATCAGCAGACAAATTTTCGACGAGCTGTTCATTGCTCTCACTAACATCTATCACAGGGTCCAATGCCTCAGCCGTACTCTCTTCATCGGAAACTGGGGTGTCCAATTCCTGATTGTCTGGCAAGACCGCCGCAGGAGGCAGGCGCACCAAGGTGAGCTCCTCTACTTCTATTGGAGGTGCTACTGGCGTGTCACTCACCGGGTCCGTACGTGCCACGACCTCCTCTGCCAACTGAGTCTCCACAGTCGGTGTCGGCGTATTAGTAGCGTCTATCCCTGCTAGCTGAATCCCAGCATCGCCCTGGCCAGGCATCGTTAGCTGCTGTCCTGGATAGATTCTATGTGGGTCTTGTATCCCATTCACACCCAAAAGCGCCTGCTCAGTTACGCCATACCGGGCAGCGATTAGTGAAACGGTATCGCCCCTGCGAACTGTGTACGATCCGTCTTTGGAAGCAACAGCTGCAACCGAAGTAGGTTGGCTATTATCCTGAGGAAGCAAGAGCCGCTGGCCGATTTGAATCCTGTTCCGGCTCTGCAGTTGATTCAAAGAGGCAAGCCTCGTCACAGACGTATTAAAGCGTCTAGCGATCACCGATAGGCTGTCGCCACGCTCAACCACATAGGCTATATCGGGAGTCTGTACTGGGAATTTGAAATCGGCAAGCACCATCGCCAAGATATCACCCGAGGGAACAACCTCTTCGCGCATCTTGATTTTGAAACCCGCCGGAATTCTTTTATTCCCCTCCCACACGACAGGGCGAAGCGCTCAGATTGTCAGCGCGTAATTGCTCCAAGCTGATACCAACAGAGCTAGCAAACACCTCAGCATCGATGAAAGCGTCTGTCTCGACCTCTCTAAAATTTGGCGCGGGATTAAAACGCACAGCGCCGAAATGTTCCACAGCATTTCTTTCCACCTCATTGACAGCGAGAAATTGCGCGTAGAAATTTCGCGATGCGAATCCAAATGATCGACCCTTATAGTTTGCGACGATTTTTTCGATATCGGTAGTTTCCGTTTCCCTTACGGCTCTGGCGATTCCACCAGCTCCGTGGTTATAGGCAGTTAGCGCCAAAGGCCAGGTACCGAGCACGCTGTAGTTGTACTCAAGCAGGCTCATCGCGGCGCTGGTAGCTGTATAGGGATCCATCCGCTCATCGACTATATGATCGATGCGCATGAAGCGTTGACCAGTGGCACGAGTGAACTGCCACATACCTGCAGCCGAAGCGCTAGAAAAAGCACCCGGATTGAATGACGACTCGACGTGAGGAAGCACTCCGAGCTCCGCTGGAAGACCTTTTTCTCGTATCACATTGTTTATGTGCTGACGGTATGCGCCCGATCTTTGCAATCCACCAAGGAATCTATCTGACTGACCCAACTGCCAGCGAACATTGGAAGCAGCTGCGCGCAGAGTCTGGTTACTTACGTCAATTGGCCACAGTGCGAGAATTTCACTCTGTGAATCTGTAAGCTGACCACGTTCTCCAGTCGCAAGCACTCGCAAGTCTTCCTGAATTTGGCTACGCCTAGCCTCAATCGCGCGACGGTTTAAGCGCAGATCAGTATAGATAACATCTAGATTCTGTGAGTCGTGAAGAAAGCCACTCTGCGTGTCGACTTCGGTATATACACGAACCCAAAAGCTTATGGCTGGCTCTAATTCAGCAGGCCTGGGGAATAAGGTGGGGTCTTGGGCTAACGATTTGAGCGGCGCAAAGAGAAAGAATTGCAGCAATAGCACTGAAAATGCGAGACGCCAACCAAGAAGAACCTGCTTAGCGCGCTGAGATTGTTGCCCTGAGTGAATCAATCTGAACTGCCCTCTATGAACATTAGATTTTGAAGGGCTAAAACATAACAATTATGCGAGTGATCGCCAAGTGCTATTTATCGCAGAGCTAGCCCGGCTCGGACAAATGTCTGCGTGTTACGAACTCTCACTAGGGAATATCGTCCAATTCGGCGCCTTCCTTTACGGGCAACATCAAATCTTCGCGGGTCACGTTCATGTACAAAATGACATTCGAGGCGATATAAATTGAAGAATAGGTGCCGATCACCACACCGATAATAAGCGCCACCGCAAATCCCTGAGTAGATTCGCCACCAATGAAAAGAATAGAGAAGAGCACCAGAAGTGTAGTCAATGAAGTAATCAAGGTACGTGATAGTGTTTGATTGAGAGAAATATTGACCATCTCAAGCGGAGTGCCCTTGCGCAGGCGACGAAAATTTTCGCGAATACGGTCGGATACCACAATAGTATCGTTCAATGAATAACCAATGATTGCCAACAGCGCAGCCAATGTATTCAGGTTGAATTCGATTCGGAACAAAGAAAAGATCCCGAGAGTAATAATAAGATCGTGCGCAAGTGCCACCACAGCGCCCACCGAGAACTTAAACTGGAAGCGCATGGCGATGTACACCATAATAATGGCGAGGGCCACCAGCATGCCGATGCCTCCCGATTCAACCAGTTCTCCGCCAACTTTCGCGCTAACGTAGTCGGAGCCTAATAGCGAGATCTCACTTCCACTGCTGCTCTGTAGGAGTTCGGCAATAGACTCTCCAACGATAACTGCCTGCGCAGCCTGCTCGCCTATTGCAACAGTTTCATCTACTGGCAGAAGAATTCGGATATCGCGATCGGAGCCGAAAGTTACAACTACCGCGTCTTCATAACCGTTATCACGCAGCGTCTGATTAACATCTTGGACGACGACTGCTTCTGAGTAGCTCAAGCGCACCGATGTACCGGAGGTAAAATCCAGGCCAAACTCCAATGAGTTGAACGCCAGCGATACAATGGAAACAATTATCAGAACAATAGATCCTATGCCCGCAATCTTGCGCACACCCATGAAATCGATTTGTTTTTCAGTTAGTAACATATTTATCTATTTTCCCGCCGCTATGTTCAGGCCGTCTTGCTTGACCTTCATCCTGTAACTACCGATGGAGAGAGTCTTCCCAGACTTACCACCATAGATCAAATTCACAATTGCTCGTGTGCCGACGATGGCAGTGAACATAGACGTGATAATTCCGATCATCAGAGTGATTGCGAAGCCGCGCACTGGACCGGTGCCGATCGTGTAGAGTACGGCAGCAACCAAGAAAGTAGTCAGGTTAGCATCGATAATAGTCGTGAATGCACGGTTGTATCCCGCGTCGATGGCCTTTTGCGCTGGCGCGCCTTCACTCAACTCCTCACGAATTCTCGTGAAGATGAGCACATTCGCATCAACCGCCATGCCCACTGTAAGAACGATACCAACGATACCTGGCAGCGTCAGTGTTGCCGGGATTATCGAAGACATCACCGCTACAATCATCAGTATATTCATGATAAGTGCAGCATTCGCGGCCATGCCAAAAGTACGGTAATAGAACAGCATAAAAAGTACGACGAGACCGGCCGCTACTTGCACGCCCAACAAGCCCTGATCGAGATTTTCCTGGCCCATCGATGGCCCGATTACCGATTGCTCAACAATCGTCATAGGGGCCGCCAGACGATCCCGAACGAATAAGTGGAGCAAGATCGCTCGCCTCACGCGCAGTCAACCCAGTGATGCTAAATTGTCTGCCCAGCGCCTGTATAATTGTGGCGTGCATAATGAGCTCTTTGTCTTCATAGAACTCAATATCTTCGACTTCTTCACCCGCTTCATTCACAGTTGTGATGGTGCGTGATTTTGTCTCAATCAAAAGTATATCCAAGCGTCGGTTCACATTGTCGCGAGTAGCGCGGTTCATCTGATTGCCGCCCTGCGCATCCAGACTCAAATTCACCGAAGGCTGGCTGTTCTGATCTAGTTGATAAACCGCATTGCTTATACGATCGCCCTGCAGGACTACATCGTTGTCGACATTGACCGGCACACCATCGTACAAATAGGTCTCGTAGCTAAGGCTCGGCGCGCCTAGCTCGGATTCAAGGTGAAATTCCAAGGTGGCGATACGCTGCAGGATTCGGATTGCCTGTGCTGGGTCTTGCATGCCCGGCAATTCCACCACGATTCGGTCCGAGCCCTGTTGCTGCACAGTTGGCTCTGACACGCCAAGCGTGTCGACACGATTCAGCAAAGTAGTTCTATTCGCCTGCAGGGTATCTGTTTGAATCTGCAGCGCTACTGCAGGCGTCATGCGCATATCGAGGATAAAGACGCCTTCTGCTTCGCGGCTCTGGAACTGTAAATCTGGAAAACCTTCAACCAGTTCCGATCTAGCTTGGCTCCGATCGTCGTCGTTCGCAAAACGCACCTCTAGGTGCGAGATTGAAATCAGGTTTAGACCACGACTTCGAATTCTTTGCTCTCTTAAGATCGTTCTAACATTGCTGAGGTTATCTTCCATACGACGCGTCAGTGCCGCATCCATATCTACTTCCATCAGGAAGTGCACGCCACCTTGCAAGTCCAAACCAAGATTCATTTTGCCTGCGCCTATAGCCTGCAACCAACCAGGTGTAGTGGGCGCTAGATTTAAGGCAACAATATAACTATCACCCAAGGCTTCTTCGATAGCCGTCTTCGCACGCAATTGATCATCGAGATTATTCAGGCGAATCAGGATGCTCTCGCTATCCACTTCCTCTCCGAAGAAATTGACTTCTGCCGCTTCCAGCGCAGACATAATCGTAGGCAAATCTCCCGCGCTCAACTCGGTGAGTTCATGGGAAACTTGCAAGGCAGGATCGTCGGGATAGAGGTTTGGCAAGGAATACAGAAATCCCAAGATAACCACTATAAGAATGAGAATGTTTTTCCAGGCCGGGTACTTGTTTAACATATTGTGCTACCAGCTAGCTTTTTATCGTCGGTGAATAAACGCGTGCTACTAAGGTCTGACGCAACTAGATCTGACTAATTGTGCCCTTAGGCAGAACCGCGGCGACTGAGGATTTTTGCAATTTGAGTACTACATTTTCCGCAACTTCAACGGCGATATAGTCATCTGTTACATTGGCAACTTTGCCCATCAGGCCTCCAGAAGTCATTATTTCGTCTCCTTTAGAGACACTGGTAATAAGCTCTTTATGTTCTTTGGCGCGTTTGGACTGAGGACGCCACAAGATCAGATAGAACAGTACGAACATACCGCCGAATAGAATCAGGTTATAAGTCATCGAGGGCTGCCCTGCGGCTTCTTGGGCATAGGCTATGGGGAAGATTAAATTCATAAATGACTCTCTCAGGGAGTTAGTGTCCGCTCAGGCAGAAAAGATGGGATTGTACCGGCTTTAATGCACTTCTTATATCGATTATTGCGTTCACTTTAGCTAGCCTGCGAACGCTGTTTAATCTTTTCAAATACAGTTACTGCAAAAGCCCGAGGCCTGCTGCAATAGCACATCCATTCTAATTTGGTATTATTACTTTATTTTCAAGTGCCTAGCGCGCATATTGAGAAATATTTCAGGACAATTTTTGCTGATCTTCTTGAAACTGGCTGACAAAAGCGCTCAATCTACCCTGTTCTATAGCCCCGCGCAAACTCGCCATCAGCGTCTGATAATAGTGCAAATTGTGAATCGTATTCAGCTGCGCACCCAGCATTTCACGGCATTTATCGAGGTGGTGCAGATAGGCGCGACTGAAATTTTGGCAGGTGTAGCAACTGCACTCTTCATCCAACGGACCAGTATCATTGCGAAAGCGACTATTGCGCAGCCTCAACAGACCAGCAGAAGTAAATAGGTGCCCGTTACGGGCATTCCTTGTCGGCATTACGCAGTCAAACATATCAATACCCTGACTGACCGCGTGCACGATATCAGCTGGCGTGCCGACTCCCATTAGATAACGGGGCTTGTCTGCCGGCAATCTCTCGCCACAGAACTCGACCACCGCTTTCATCTCTTCTTTCGGTTCGCCCACGGAAAGCCCGCCTAGTGCATAGCCATCGAAGCCCAACTCGAGTAAGCCTGCTAACGATTCCTCTCGCAGTCCTTCGAACATGCCTCCCTGCACAATACCAAACAGTGCTGCTTTGTTATCACCATGAGCTTGCACGCAGCGCTGGGCCCAACGTAGAGAAAGCTGCATCGAATCTCTAGCTTCTGTTTCGGTAGCTGGATAGGGAGTGCACTCATCAAATACCATGATGATATCGGACCCCAGTTGGTGCTGAATTTCGATGGCGTTTTCTGGACCAAGAAAAATCTGTGCACCATCGATAGGAGACTTGAACTTAACGCCCTGCTCTGTAATCTTGCGCATCTCGCCGAGACTAAATACTTGAAATCCACCCGAGTCGGTCAACATCGGCCGCTCCCACCCAGTGAAGTCATGTAGATCGCCATGATTCATGATGACTTCGGTGCCGGGCCTGAGCATCAGATGAAAGGTATTGCCGAGGATGATGTCGGCACCGGTATCGCGAATCTGCTGCGGGTTCAATCCCTTTACACTGCCATAGGTACCCACTGGCATGAATGCAGGCGTAGCGACTTCGCCCCGGGGGAACTGCATAGCACCGGTACGGGCTTTACCGTCGGCTGCTTTGATTTCGAACTGCATGTGGCAATTAGACATAGATTTTGGACTTGCTTACTAACACTTATTTATCGACTAGGGCTTATTAACTGAATTTGAGAGACTGACTAGAAAAATCCATCAGTGTTCTCTAGTCGCACGAAATTCGATGTCTGGCCAGCGCTCTTCCATCAAACTTAAGTTAACGCGAGTAGGTGCGAGATAGGTGAGATAGCCACCACCATCGATGGACAAATTCTCATGCGCCTTCTTACGAAATTCTTCTAGCTTAGCCTTGTTCTTGGAATCCACCCATCTCGCCACGTAGACCGTAACCGGCTCATAGATGGCATCAACCTTGTATTCGTCTTTCAAGCGAAAGGCCACAACTTCGAATTGCAGCACACCCACGGCCCCGACAATCAGGTCGTTGTTACGAAGTGGCATAAACAACTGCGTTGACCCTTCTTCGGATAGCTGCGTCAGTCCCTTCTGCAACGCCTTCAGCTTGAGTGGATCTTGCAGTCGAATACGTCTGAACAGTTCCGGAGCGAAGTGAGGGATGCCTCGAAACTTTAAATCTTCTCCTGTAGTAAAGGTATCGCCTATCTGAATTGTGCCGTGATTATGCAGGCCGATGATGTCGCCAGACACAGCCGATTCCGCCTGCTCTCGATCACCTGCGAGAAAAGTT
>CASQMQ010000023.1 GCA_949430125.1 uncultured Pseudomonadales bacterium | reverse complement strand
ACCCTCGTTATGCAGCGCGGCTGCATAAATATTTACTACCTGATCATCTCCTTCTGTGGGGCGTCTCATTTGCGCCTTGACGATATCTGATTTATTCAACGTCTGCTCCAGAGCCGCGATGATTTCCGTCACTCGGACTTGTTCCCAGATCGGTTGATCGAGGCAGTCATCTATCGACAATTCCAGCAAGTCCGCTGCCACCTGATTTATGTGCACGATCTTCTGGTGTTGATCGACATCGATCACGCCCTCCACCATGCCTGCGAAGATGCTGCTTAGGCGGTTTCGTTCGTGAATGAGCTCATCCATGCGTTCTGCTGAGGTTTTGGCCATTCGATTAAATGCGGCAGCCAATGTGCCCACCTCGTCTTTCTGGCTTAGGTCTATTCTGCGATCATAATCACCCTGCGATATGGCCTCGGCAGCCTCGGTCATGCGCTGCAGTGGATCGGTGAAGCGCCTCACGAAATACAGTCCGAGCAGAAGGGCTGCGATAGCCACGATGCCGGCGCTGAGTAAAATAATCGATCTTAGCTGAGCGAGCCGGCTGTCCACAGTGGTAAGGGGTACAGATACACGGACAAAGCCTGTTAGTTGTTGATCCTCGCTTACGGCCACAGCCCTGTACATCATCATCTGTTGCAGAGTCTGACTATAACGAGATGCTACGCCTGTGCCGTTGGCCATAGCGTCAATAATCTCTGGCCTTTGCAAGTGATTGTCCATGGCCTGTGGCTGTTCTTGAGAGTCTGCGATCACATGCCCGTCAGCGGCAATTACCGTGAGCCTGCTTGCGGTGCTGTTGCCTAACTTGGTAAGGGTGGACTGAAAGGAACTATTACTATTAGCAGTAGACGCAGTTAACAATGAGTCTCTAGCGATTTCAGTGAGGAGAGCAGAGCGAACCGAGAGAGAATCCTGAATCTCTTTCAATGTATTTTCTTCTAGCTGTCGGCTCAAAAGAATGCCTACAACCAAAACCGAAATGACTATGATTGCGGCATAACCGCTATAGAGCCGCCATAGCAGCCGAGAGTGAAACATGGTTTTGGTTTTAGTCCTAAAATGATGTTAGCTGATGAAAACCTGAAATTAGGAACTCTAGTTTAAATCTTTGAAGCGATATCCTACACCCCTAATAGTCCCTATATATAATTGACTAGGGTCGATCTTTTTACGAATAGCGCGGATATGTACATCAATATTTCTATCGACAACCACGACGTCATTGCCAAAGGTCTGATCCAGCAGTTGCTCTCTAGTAAAAACGCGACCCGGATTGCTCGCCAAATAGTGGAGCAAGCGAAATTCCGTTGCGGTGAATTTTACTTCGCTTCCAGCAAGAGATACCTTATGTTTGCCGATATCGATTGCTAGTTGATCAACTTCAATAATTTTTTCAGCGGAAGGCTTGGCTGCTGGGCCACAGCGTCTTAACACAGCCTTCACTCTAGCGATTAGCTCTTTGGGGCTAAATGGCTTGGTAACGTAGTCATCGGCACCAATACCCAGGCCGAGCACGATATCGCTTTCCTCTCCTTTTGCAGTTAGCATAACTACAGGAATTGTTCTTGTTCGTTCTTTATTTTTAAGGTGCCGACAAATATCCAAGCCATCCATGCTAGGAAGCATAAGGTCTAGAAGTACGAGATCAGGGAGTTTAGCCTGAATCAGGTTAAGACCCTCTGCTCCATCCAGAGCAGCGGTTACCTGAAAGCCTTCTCGCTTTAGGCTATAGCTCAGCACGTCCAATATGTCAGGCTCATCTTCTACAATGACTATGTGAATTTCTGCCATGGATATGCTTCGGTACCACTTCAAAAAATGAGAGCCTACCACGCCCACATAAAATAGTGGGTAAAGAGGCCTTAAATAATCGATCAATGAATTTCTAGCAGTTATTAAAACCGAATACTGAACCAATTCCGAAACGGGTGCTGCCAAGTTAAATCCCAATTTGTCAGAATTAGGACCTCGAATCAATCAATTACCTACAAGCGTCACCGACTCCGGCCTCAAATAATTCAATATGCGGTGCGTTGTAATCCAGTTTGCCGTCACTAGACTTTGGAGATGCCCATATTGTCCAGCTAAATTCATCATTGCCCCTTTTCGAGTCAACGCACTATTTTAACGCACCAATGTAGAGCGGTTTCGACGAAGGATGCCTCTGCATGGCTCGAAATGTCACAGGTTCCTAGGCTCCTCAGAATTGGCACAGCCCTTGCAAATTGACATGTAGCGGGTGGAAATGGTCACCCCTCACACAATCAACAAAGGGATAAAACAAGACATGAACTCACGAATTCTCTCACTCGCTGCGGCGGGGGTTTTGCTTTCAACTGGAACTGTGCAAGCAGATGAATGGTCGGCTAACTTCGGCGCCTCTAACAACTACATCTGGCGTGGTCTTACTCAGTCAGTAAACGAAGCCGCTATCTCCGGCGGAATTGACTATGCGTCTGACAGCGGGTTCTACGCAGGTACTTGGGCCTCAAACGTGAGCTATGCAGCTGACGATGTTTATTCCTATGAGCACGATCTATATGCGGGCTTCGCCGGTGAAGCGGGTGGAATCAGCTACGATCTTGGCTACCTTTACTACAACTATGACGCTGAAGCCGAGTTCGACTTCGGCGAACTCTATGGCTCAATCGGTATAGGTGCATTTACTTTTGGACTGAACGTGCTGGCCAATACTGAAGCTGATGAAGGTCCAGGCCAGGATTTTGGTTTCGGCGAAGCGACTTATCTGTATGCTGACTACGGTACGACAATCGGTAACGGCGTCGACCTAGGCTTCCATATTGGTCATCATCAAGGTGATTTTTCTGAGGCCTTCAATGGCGTCCCAGGCGACTACACGGACTACAATGTATCTATTGGTAAAGATGGCTTCAGCTTCATGATCACTTCCACTGACCTGGATGATGCCGGTCCTGATGCTCTAGACAACGACGACATTAAATTCGTAATTGGCTACAGCTTGGACATCGAGCTATAGCACATAGAATAACTCGCACCCACAGGCGAGAAAATTCTAGAAAAACGGAAGCAGCGGAAAGACTGAAGAAGTCTATCCGCTCTTTTTTTGCGCCAAGGTTAGT
Source organism: uncultured Pseudomonadales bacterium (assembly GCA_949430125.1). Classification (GTDB taxonomy): domain Bacteria; phylum Pseudomonadota; class Gammaproteobacteria; order Pseudomonadales; family Pseudohongiellaceae; genus UBA9145. The sequence continues at coordinate 11,660 of CASQMQ010000023.1, read as the reverse complement.
AGCAGCATCCTCTTGAAAAAACACAGAACAAAAAAAACCGGCGCTCAAAGAGAACACCGGCTCAATAAAGGTTAATACTACGGTTACTGTTTACATCAAGTCAAAGCGATCGAGCATCATGACCTTAGTCCATGCACTTACAAAATCCTGCACGAACTGTTCCTTTGAGTCTTCAGAGGCGTAAAATTCCGCTATAGCACGGAGCTCCGAATTGGACCCGAAAATGAGATCGGCAGGTGTCGCCGTCCATTTCAATTCATTCGTTGCTCTGTCACGTCCCTCAAAGATACCTTCTTCAGTAGCGGATCTGCTCCACACTACATTGAGGTCGATCAGATTGACGAAGAAGTCATTGCTCAATGTACCCGGCTGGTCGGTGAAAACACCGTGCTTCGATTGCCCGGTATTCGCATCGAGAGCTCGCATGCCGCCGACTAAAGCAGCCATCTCCGGCACAGTCAGATTGAGTAATGCCGCCTTCTCTATAAGCATTTCAGCCGGTGAGCGGGAGTTGCCTAAGGCGAAGTAGTTGCGGAAGCCATCAGCTGTCGGCTCAAGTATCGCGAATGAGTCAACTTCGGTATTTTCCTGCGTGGCATCGCCACGGCCAGCATCAAATGCCACTTCCACATTATGACCACCCTGCTCTGCCGCCTGTTCGATCGCCGCATTGCCCGCAAGAACCATCAAGTCAGCAAGTGATACCTGCTTACGTGAGTTTCTCTCATTGAACTCGCTTTGAATTGCGCTTAGCACGTCAACAACTCGCGCAAGTTCCTGCGGATCATTCGCTGACCAGCTATTCTGCGGCGCTAATCGAACACGCGCTCCGTTAGCTCCACCGCGCATATCCGTATCGCGATAGGTAGATGCTGAAGCCCAGGCAGCTCGAACTAGCTCTGACGTGCTTAAACCAGAATCTAAGATTTCGCGTTTCAGTCGACTCACGTCACGGTTGTTAACAAGACTATGTTCGACCGCAGGAATCGGATCCTGCCAGACGAATTCTTGATTCGGTGTCAGGTCGCCCAAATAGCGAGAGTTTGGCCCCATGTCTCGGTGTGTAAGCTTGAACCAGGCTCGCGCAAACGCATCCTCGAACTGCTCAGGATTTTCTAACCAACGCGTAGTAATTACGCGATACGCCGGATCAACTTTGAGAGCCAAGTCACTTGTGAACATCATCGGGGCATGGCGCTTCGATGAGTCGTGCGCATCTGGAACTAGGCTTGAGGCTGCCCCATCAGCTGGCTCCCATTGAGTCGCACCTGCGGGACTGAGGGTCTGCACCCATTCATATCCGTACAGGTTTTGTAAATAGTTATGAGTCCAAGCGGCCGGATCGATAGTCCAGGCTCCTTCCAATCCACTGGTAATTGTATCGCCAGCATTGCCTGTCCCGTAGCTGTTCTTCCAGCCCAAACCCTGCTGTTCAATACTCGCGGCCTCGGGTTCAACATCTACATACTCCTCAGGAGGCGCAGCACCGTGTGCTTTGCCGAAGGTGTGTCCACCAGCGATAAGTGCAACTGTCTCTTCATCGTTCATCGCCATGCGACCAAACGTTTCGCGAATCGCATCGGCTGAAGCCTGCGGATCTGAATTTCCACCAGGGCCTTGTGGGTTTACGTAGATTAGACCCATCTGAACCGCGGCCAATGCGCCTTCGAGTTCTCCCCGATCATTGCGACGATCTGCTGCGAGCCATTCACCCTCGGGACCCCAGTTCACTTCCTCAGGCTCCCAAGCATCAACTCGTCCGCCAGCGAATCCCAGAGTTTCGAAGCCCATGGAATCCATAGCTACTGTGCCCGCAAGGATCATGAGATCAGCCCAAGAGATATTACGGCCATACTTCTGCTTGATAGGGAGCAGCAGTAGTCGCGCCTTATCGAGATTGGCATTGTCAGGCCAGCTATTTAGCGGAGCGAAACGTTGCATGCCACCATCAGCACCGCCGCGACCATCGATAGATCGATAAGTCCCCGCGCTATGCCATGCCATACGGATGAAGAACGGCCCATAGTGACCGAAATCAGCCGGCCACCAGTCTTGCGACGTGGTCATCAGCTGCTCTAGATCGGCTGTTAACGCCTCAAGATCCAGACTTTCAAACGCTTCTGCGTAGTTGAATTCACCTCTCAAAGGGTCGGAAGCCAAGGAATTCTGCCGAAGCGGCTCGAGACTGAGTCGATTAGGCCACCAGTAGTCATTGTCTGCCACCTGATCTTGGGCGCTGGCCAGGTTCACTGGCCCTAACGTGCATAACCCAAGAAAGGCGATAGTTAGTATGGATGGGGTTTTCTTAAACATTGAAATGGCCTCCGTCTGTGCTCATTAAAATAAATTGAGTAAAGTGTACCAGCACTAAGCTACAGGCCTACAATCAATCGGCATAACGATATATATCGATGGATATCATCGGTAATTACGATTAGAGATAGGGAATCAAAAGGGCAGCATGAGTTAAAGAGTCTATACGTCAGGAACTATTTTTGGCCGCCAAGGGGCAAGAAGAAACGTACGGTGAACGAATCCACCGCACACTCAGGGAAGGAGGTTAATTTCCGCTCTGATCAACGTACTTCCAATCGGCGGCACCGAAAAACATCTCATCCCTGCTTTGCAAACCCCATGGGACAGAGCGGTTAGCATCAGGATTCATCTTATTCTGCTCTGAGTTGTCGAATGCGCCTGTCGCGGTAATAATCGTCCCTGCTGGCACGGACTTTGGCTCTCTATAAGTATACGCGAGCTGCCAGTTGTAATTATAGTTCGCGATATTGATTAACTCTTCGCTAGTGCCGTCGGGATACTCGGCATAGAAGCGCATGCGCTTTCCTCGAAAATGCATATGCGGCGTGAAGGCAAACAGCTTTGCGTCTTTCTCGATAGTGAACGACTGGGTCATCTCATAATCCGGATCCAGCGGGGGAATATTTACCCAAGTTGGCGTGAAATGGCAGGCACACTGCCCAGACATCCTTTCCTCAGGCACAAAGCCCTTAGGATAGAACCAAAGACCAATGCGACTCGCATCGACTGATTCCTTTCCCGTGGTTGTATAGTGCATCTGCATCGCGATTCTAGTGCCAGCCTTCAGCAGGCCACCGGTATTCGGCGGCTCCATGCGTGGCGCCTGACCAGGGATATAAGGCGCTATATCGGGCCTGTCTGGCTCTCCACCCAAGAGTGAACCACCGCGAGTTTCACCCGGCGCTATCAAACTGTGCAGAGTATGGTGCAGCACGGTGTGATCGCCAGGGATGTACTGACTCGCTCGCACCCAGCGGTCTTCCTCGAGGTCCAATTCGACCATGACATTGTAGTAATCAAGAACCCCAGTCGCAGGAATACTCTGCTCAGGAATCTCCACAATGTAATCTGGCTCACCGAAAGCCCACTCGGTTTCCGGCCACACTAACTCGGTCAACGGATCTGTACTTCCATCTTTAGGCGAACCCGCCTCAATCCAGTGAACGATTTTCTGCGCGTCTTCATCAGCCAGCACCATATCGTTAATGAAGTCGCCTATATGGGAATCTATCTGCCCCGGAGGCATACGCTTGGTCATTAATACCTCGCGTATCATCTGCGACCAGCCCATTACCATGGTGTGGCTGTCGAGTGCGAAAGGGGCTATACCTCCCTCTCGATGGCAGGCAGCACAGTTCTGAGCAATGATAGGGCCAATCTCTTTCTCGTAGGAAGGCACCTGCTGCAGATGAGCAGTCTTGATCGGATAACTTACTGGCGTGCCAGTGCTCGCAACCTGAGTAGTCTGCAAGTCCCTGCCTGCAACAATATCAGTCAATGCCGTCGTTAATTCCGCTCCCAAAGGCCCACGAAAAAGAACTGAAAAGGACTTCGGGTTATAGACAAGAACCTCACCGATCTTATCGATATCGAGCGCCTCAGATATCAACCTCGCGTCATCCATCAACACTGGCACATCGATATCCAGTGCCGCCATCTCCGCCTTCACCGCATCGCGATCTTTCAGCCCTAGTGGATTGATCATGAAGAACTCAATGCCTTGTGTGTCAAAGCTGGAATTGAGCGAATCGAAGTCAGCCAGCACGTTCTGCACGGCAGTATCGCCAGTGGCCTGCACGAGCAAGACAATTGCCTTATTGTCGTCATACCAGCTCATTTGATGAAAATAGCCATTCTGGTCCAGCAGGGAGAAATCCCCTACCCGATCAGCCGCCAGAACCAGCGTCGGTAATAATGAAAGGACTAGTAGCGACGTTTGTAGCAAAACTCTTAGATTCAACGTTTTTCTCCAATAAATAAGGGTGTTTTATTCTCTTGTAGGCATTATTCACAATACTCGAGCCAATGTACAAAAGGATTCAGTCTCCGAATTAGCTATATTTTTGACTTGAGCCCTATTATTCTCAGTCAATTCGTAGTCCACAAGCAAAAATAACAAGGGCCTGCTATGACCGAGCACACCGAAAGTGGCACTGAAACAGCCAAAATTCCACCCGTGCCAGCGCTGGAAAATCCCTATGCAAGCCCGAGTGCTCGAAAATATGCATTGGTAGTCTTGACTCTCGTCTACACCTTCAATTTCATCGACAGACAGTTACTCTCCATCTTGCAAGAATCGATCAAGGTCGACCTCTCATTGTCCGATAGCCAGCTTGGCTTACTAACAGGTTTCGCATTTGCGATGTTCTATGTCACAGCTGGAATTCCAATCGCGCGATTGGCAGATCGCAGCAATCGAAGGAATATTGTTGCCGTATCTGTTGGCTTATGGAGCGCAATGACAGCGGTAAGTGGTCTCGTGCAGAACTATGGGCAACTACTTGCAGCTAGAGTGGGTGTCGGCGTAGGCGAGGCTGGCGGTAGCCCTCCATCCCATTCTATTGTTTCAGATATTTTCCCACCTGAAAAACGGGCGAGCGCGCTTGCGTTCTATTCGACCGGTGTAAACCTTGGCATCTTGTTCGGCTTTCTTTTCGGCGGCTGGCTCAACGAGTTTTTTGGATGGCGAGTTGCGTTCATGGTCGTTGGTATTCCAGGTGTATTACTCGCAATCCTTGTGCGAACAACTGTTCGTGAGCCTATTAGAGGATTAATGGAGAATCGAACTGCGTCTGAGGCTCAAGTACCCTTTAAAGAAGTTGTATCTTTGTTATGGAAGCGCAAAACGTTTCGACACATGGCATTTGCCTGCGGACTTAATGCCTTCGCTGGATACGGCACCGTGAACTGGATCGCCTCCTTTTTTATTCGCAGTCATGAAATGAGCACCGGAGAATTGGGAACTTGGCTTGCACTCTCTACAGGATTATTTGGTGCTATCGGTGTGCTGCTTGGCGGCATGCTCGGCGACAAACTTGGCAAGAAAGACAAGCGTTGGTATCAATGGATACCCGGCATAGCAACATTGCTTTGCGTTCCGGCAATGCTTGTAGCCTTTCTCACAGATAATCAATATGTTGCCCTCATGCTTATATTTATTCCGGGCACACTTCAAAATGTGTATCTAGGAAATTCCATAGCCACTACCCATGCACTTGTGGGACTGCGCTGGCGCGCAACCGCCTCCGCCATTTTATTCCTTGTCATCAACATAATCGGCTTAGGCCTAGGCCCATTCGGAATCGGATATTTGAGTGACATGCTCGCGCCTTCAATGGGAGTTGAATCTCTACGCTATGCGATGCTGATTCTTCTACCTACTGTGAATGTTTGGTCGGCCATTCACTTCTATCTCGCATCGCGCACCTTGCGGGAAGATCTAAAAATGGCGCCGGAATAGAAATTCACTATCTACGAAACTTTTGGAGTTACTAAATGCTACACCCGAAAACTACTGGGCTAATTCGCAGAAGCCTTTTGCTATCCTTTGTTCTTGCTGGCATAGCATCATGCTCAGATAACGAACCCACCTCAGTCGAGACGCAAGCTGGAGGCACTGGCTCCAACCCATCGGCTGCCGATATCCATGAATCCAGCTTAGTCTTAGATGCGCATGCCGACATCGTAATTCCTTCAACATCGAGGGCTTACATGAGCGCCGACGGGACATCGAAGGTAGACCCCGCGAAGATGCGTGCAGGTGGAGTCGACGCCGTGGTCATGTCAGTGGCTGTTGGCCCTGGCCCCAGAACGATGGAAGGCGATGCGGCAGCTAGAGCCGAGGCCGATGAAAAAATAGCCGCCGTGCACACATTAGTTGAAGAAAGTCAGGGCCAGGTTGTTATCGCGACCACCTCGAGTGAAATCGTCGCCGCTCACGAGGCGGGAAAATCTGCACTTATTCTAGGGTTTCAGAATGCTCGCTCTCTGCAGGGAAATGTTTCTGCAATCGATGAATTCTATGCTAAAGGTGTTCGAATATTTGGTCTCAACCATCTCGGGCACAATGCTTTTTCTGATTCCTCACGACCAGAGTTTAGCGGTGAAACTGGCGCCTTTGAGGTCACTGAAGAACACGGCGGATTATCTACCTTGGGCGTAGCTGCCGTTGAAAGAATCGGGGCTCTGGGCGCACTTGTAGATGTCTCACAGTTATCCAAAGCAGCAACTCTGCAAGTGCTCGAGTTAACGAGAACTCCAATAATTGCGAGTCACTCAAATGCGAAAACTGTTTCAGATGTAACTCGCAATCTTAGCGATGAAGAGATTGATCGCATCGGCGAGAATGGGGGAGTAATTCACGTCGCTGCGTTTAAGGGTTATCTGATCAATATCTCTGAGCCCGAATTTATAGAAAAACTAGTAGCCTTGCGTGTAGCGGCGGGAATATCGATAGAATACAACTACCCTTTCGAACTCTATTGGGAAATTGATGATCTTGCAGAAAGGTCTGCATTCACCGCCGCGGTTAGCGAACTTCTCGGACCAGCTTCCACAGATAATATGATCGAGCACATCGATTACATCGTTGATCGCATTGGCATCGATCATGTAGGCATAGGCAATGACTTCAATCACGGCAGTGGCATAGATGACTACAACGACGCCAGCGAAGCGATGAACCTCACCGAAGGCCTACTCGAGCGAGGCTATTCCGAAACAGACATCAATAAAATCTGGAGCGGGAATTTTCTACGCATCCTGGATGCCGCTGCCGCAAATTAGAACAGCAAGACTGTGTCCATTCTAAACGTGGACTTGGGCGCAGTTAGCTTCTATTCTTTCTTTTAACGTGATTTGATTAATAAGAAAAAGAGGATCATTCAATGAAGAACCTAATCACAACTCTAGTTGTAGCTTTTGGATCACTCACAGCTTACGCCGACACAAGCACCCTATTTATAGGTAACAGCTTCACCTACGCTTATGGCTCCGCCGCGAAATTTTATCGAGCGAACTCGGTAACCGACCTCAACAATGAGGGTATTGGCGGGGTTCCCGCACTCTTTAAGTCATTTACAGATCAGGCTGGATTGGACTTTGATGTGTATCTCGAGACTCGAGGTGGTAGTGGATTAGACTTTCATCTCGAAAATAAGTTAGGTGTCATAGGACGACGCCCCTGGGATAAAGTTGTCATGCACGGCTTTAGCACCCTAGACAGCAGAAACCCTAATAACCCTGAGGTGCTTATCGACACCACGGCGCAGATGTCGAACTTCCTTCAAGGTCTTAATCCTGATGTTGAAGTCTATCTCACTGCGACCTGGTCACGCGCAGATCTTGTGTATCGATCTGACAGCCCTTGGAATGGAATGCCTATAGAGCAGATGGCGATAGATGTGCGCGCCGGATACGATGCCGCCGCTGCAGGCTCTGCTGCTGTAGAAGCTGTAAACGGTGTTGGACAGGCTTGGACACGAGCCATGGAAAGCGGCATTGCGGACCCTAATCCCTATGATGGAATCGACACAGACCTGATGGACCTTTGGACTTGGGATCACTATCACGCGAGCGACTATGGCTACTACCTCGAGGCACTTGTCGTCTTCGGCAACCTCACCGGTCTAGACCCACGCTCGCTAGGAGAGAACGAATGTTCCGGCTTTGAGCTCGGCATGTCGCGCGCTCAAGTGAAGGGACTGCAGCAAGCCGCCTATGATCAACTCGCTAGCGAAGAACGCGTAACAGCGGCACCCCTCATCCTGCCAAGACCTGTTCAGCCTGAGCGCTGCGTTGCAGCACGATAGCAGCGAGTCAATAAATAAAGGGAAAAGAAGAAAAGGGCTAGAGTGCCCTTTCTTCATATTAGTGAAATGAAGAACTAACGGAGAACCACTTTGCTTTCGAAATCAACAAGGATAACTGCGGCGCTAATAGCCTTAACCATTTCTAATATCGCTCTGGCACAACAACAGACGCGACCCAATATCGTACTCATACTCGCCGACGATCTTGGCTTCACGGATATCTCGCCCTTTGGCAGCGAAATCAATACGCCCAATATTGCCGAACTCGCCGCGTCAGGAGTCTCGTTTACCAATTACCATACGGCGGGGAGCTGTGCACCGGCGCGAGCCATGCTGCTAACTGGCGTCGATAGTCATCGCAATGGTGTGCCAAATATCCCAGAGGCGCTCCCACCTGAACAGCAGCAGTATGAAAACTATCAAGGCGTGCTCAATGACAAAGTCGTAACACTGTCTACAATTCTTCAGGACGCGGGCTATCACACTTACATGACTGGCAAATGGCACTTAGGCCATACGCCTGAACAGCTACCGTCTTCCAGAGGCTTCGATCGCACCATTGCTATGGCGGATACTGGCGCGGACAATTGGGATCAGCGTCCCTACCTGCCAATCTATGAGCAAGCCAATTGGTATGCCGACGGGGAACGACACACACTTCCCGACGATTTTTATTCATCTAAATATTTCATCGATAAAACAATTGAGTTCATCGCAGAGAATGAAGCGGATGGCGAACCTTTCTTCGCTTACGTGCCTTTTCAAGCCGTGCACATGCCTGTCCAAGCTCCCAAAGAGTTTTCCGATAAGTATGCCGGAATGTATGACGAAGGCTGGGTAGTAATGAGAGAGAAAAGACGGCTCGCCGCCGAGGCTGCCGGTGTCGTTCCTCGCGATACCGAGGCGGTAGTTACCCCAGGAACATTAGAGTGGGATAGCCTAACTGAAGAACAAAAAATTCATCACGCTAGACGTATGGAAGTCTATGCGGGAATGGTGGATGCGATGGACATGCATATTGGCCGGCTAATGGACTACCTAAAAGAAATCGGAGAATTCGAGAATACAATATTCGTCTTCACTTCAGACAACGGCGCCGAAGGTTCCAACCTAATTGGGGTAAACGGACAAGCAGCTCTGGGAATGGGGAATTGGTTTGATAGAGTGGGTTACAACTCTGACTTAGAAACTCTAGGCGAGGCGAATTCTTTTAATGCAATAGGACCTAATAACGCGACAATAGCTGCCTCCCCACTAGCCTACTACAAATTCTACGCCAGCGAGGGTGGTCTGCGCGTACCTCTGGTCATGTCTGGCCCTGGCATTAGCAAACAGAATGAAAAGACTGACGAGTTTGTATTCGTCACTGACCTTACACCTACCATTCTTAGTTTAGTCGATCTTGAGAAACATGACGGCAACTGGAAAGGTGATTCAATCGAAGAAATTATCGGCACTGATTTCTCTGAATTTCTACAAGGCGGCGAGTCAGACATTCATAGCGATTCTCAAGCTATTGGTTATGAGCTTGGCGGAAACCGCGCGCTATTCAAGGGAGACTATAAGTTGGTCTTTAATCGCAGCGCCGTTAATGACCAAAACTGGCATTTGTTTAATATCAAAACAGATCCTGGAGAAGCACGCGATCTAGCGCAGATCGAGCCCCAGCGCTATGCAGAAATGCTTGCAGACTACGCGGCGTATGAGAGCAGCAACAATGTGCTGCCCATGCCAGAGGGCTACATTCAGCGCAGAGAAATCTTCCGTGGCGTTCAATTGAACTAAGCGTGCATCTGGTTTCTCACTTAGACATTTTATTAAGCCGGCTGGGGCGAGACGCTAATGCGCTGACCCTTCGCCCGCGTATAGAACGCCGTGAGTACAATAATATTCAGCAGCCCCATTAGCGAGGCGAACGCGAAAGACAGCTGGTAGTCGCCATTCATATCGTAAAACAAGCCACCGAAGAACCCACCTAGACCCATGCCGGTCCAACCGAAGAACGACGTCACGCTCATGGCTCTAGCCGAGAAGCGCGCCGACACCATCATTCTAACGCACACCAAAATGCTGGACATCACACCTGAATAGGTAAAACCGAAGATCACAGCGAGAAGGTAGAGACTCCAAGCTTGGTCCATATAAGGAAACCAGAATACCGAGACAGTCTGTCCAACCGACATAATAATATAAGTCGGCAAAGCTCCAATCACATCACCTAGTTTCCCCCCCACAATACGGCCTACACCCCCAGCTAACATCAGCACGAGAAAGACGCTAGTCGCGAACTGCAAGGTGTAATCCGCATCGGTGAGCATTGGTACAAGGTGCACAATCGGCACAGCCATACAGTTACAACAAAACATAACGGCAAGACACATCCACAGCACAACCTCTTTCTCAGACAGAGGAAAATGCCGCACTTCAGTCTCCGGTGATACCCGCGCTTTCTGACGCCTAGGAGATTCACGCACGAGAAATCCAATCGGCAACGCTATCACCAAGTAGGAAATCGCCATCGCCTGATAGGCCCACTGCCAACCATTAGCGGTGATCGCCATTCCAGCAAGATACGGTACGACACCCTGACCGATCGCACCACCCGATGCGGTGAGGCCCAGAGCAAGGCCTGGGTTGTGTCGAAACCAGAATCCCACATTTGCAAACAAAGGCGTAGACGCCATAGCATTGCCGAACGCGCCAAATAGAAAATAGAACGCATAGAACTGAAAGATATTCGTCTGCGCACTTAACATGAACAGACAAAGAGACATTGTTATGGCAGCGACAACGCCGAACCAGCGCGAGCCATATTTGTCCGCCACAAAGCCCCAGAGAACGCCAAACAATGCGGAGGAAAATGCTATCGCCGTATAACCCAGTGAAGTTTCTGCCCTGCCCCAGCCAAATTCTGCTGACAGGGGTTTTAAGAAAACTGATATAGCTCCAAGGGCTCCGAATGACAGTCCGCTCAGAGTAAACACGACAAACACCATCAACCAACCATAAGCCGGATCACGTTCAGTAGACTTTGTTTCTGATTTCATGCTCTTGCCAGAGGAGGATGTTGTAGGCGGAGTCTATCTGTTACTCATCTATAGAGTAAGGGAATTGATAGGAATGGATCGATATTATGTCAAATCAGCCCCACTACGCTGGAGGGAGTTAGACTAAGAATAGAATCCAGTATTCACTGCTTATAAACACCAAAGCTAAGCAAGAACTTGCGGCGAAAACCGACGCCTTCTTCCAATCAGGACCTCTCTCTTCGCAGCTATCATTCTCACCCACCGCATTGGTAGTAAAGAATACATTGCGCCCGGCAAGCACGAATGCGAGAAGTGTTACGGCGATAAGAATCGGTTGATAGCGCTCGAAGAACATAAGATTGCTCATCCAAGCACCGCTGACACCCGTTGCCAAAAGTGCTAACGGGCCGAGGCAGCAAATACTCGTCGTGAGCGAAGCAGCAATTCCGCCAGCTATGAGATGGCGGTAGTCGGTTTTCTTTTTTGTAGTTTGCAAACTCAATCC
>CASQMQ010000022.1 GCA_949430125.1 uncultured Pseudomonadales bacterium | reverse complement strand
TATTGACTAGGTACTGAGTCTCTCGCAAGTGCATATCGGCAACAGCCACTTGCTTCTGAAAATACTGTTTTGCCGCGGTGATAGCAGTTGGTGCTTCGCCATAGATGGCCGCCAGTGCTCCGTGGCGTCTCAAGATATACAGACTCGTCTCGTCCAGTTCACCGTAAATGAAACTAAGCCATTCATCTTCCTTCGCCTGCTCTTCAATAGAAGCCGGCGGCGCCATTGTGGCTGTTGTCCCATAACGATTAACCAGGTAGCGACTAATCGCGACGCTTTCCGATAACTGCAAGCTACCATCTTCAAGAAAAGGAATTTTTTGCTTGGGATTTAACTCTGTATAGCTTTCGGTTTGAGTTTCACCAGTTCTAGGCCCAATTGGTATCAATGCATAACTAAGGCCTAGCTCTTCCGCGACCCAGATCGGTCGAATGGTGCGACTGGTCCCGGCACCCCAAAGCGTAATTTGTGCTCCGCTCATAATGTGGCTTCTAAATAATTGGCTTGCGATAGGCTATTCGTTAAATAGCACCAAACTCATAATGCCAGAATCGTCACGGTTTTTCGATTCTGATGTACCAAATTCTGACGCAGTACTTAATGATTCCACCACGCAAGATCCGAGAACGCACGAAGATCCAATTCGTGTGTCCAAACTGAGCGGTGTTGCTGATGCAAGTGGAGGTAAGTATCCGCGATTTTCTCCGGCAGCATCAAGCCATCGTGCTCCATGCCTTTCTCTTGCCGTAATTGTTGAAATTTTTCAGCACCCATCATTTTCCCCAGCGTATCTGGCGCATCAACAGAGCCATCAATGACGATGTGGGCCAAATGAATACCTTTACTGGCATATTCTGCATTTAAGGACTGGCAAAGCATACGTCGCCCAGCCATAGCCGCAGCATGCGAATGCTGTTGGGCATTGCCACGAACAGCTGCAGTGGATGAAGTGACCAACAGTGTACCTCTGCCGCGTTTTTCCATGAGTGGGAACAGTGTGGATGCAGTTCTAAATAGGGCAAATGTTGCCATCTTCCAACCTAGTTCGAACACTTTATATGAAGTATCTTGAAGAGAACGATTGCCGATTTGCGCACCAAGATTAAAGACTACTACTTCTATCGGTCCGATCTGAGATTCTACTTCCGCTATACGTTCTTCAATACTGCCTTCATCCACGGCATTCAAGAGAAACCCCGACGCCTCTCCGCCATTTTCCTGTATCTGCGAAACCAGTTTATTTAGGCCCCCTTCATTACTGCGCCGACACAGTACCGAGTGATAACCTTCCTGAGCAAAGCGCTTGCCAACTGTGCCGCCAATTCCAGCACCCGCTCCGATAACTAAACAAACTGGCTTCATAGCTTACTCCTTTATTTGTCGCTATTTCCCTTTAGCTCAATTGCAAACACTTTAATCAAGACGCCGTTCTCCTATCAAGATCTTTCCAGTGCCGATGACCGCTGCCAGGAGTTTTAGTCAAAGCGATCCAATATTCAGCAACAACAATATTGATAATCATGCCAGCAATCATGGCGGGCGCAAACATGGGTTCTCGACCTATTCCCGTAAGCACGGTGAGGATTATCATCAATACTCTCTGCGTCGCCACACCCAACATTAACGCAAAAGTTCGGATCATCCACTCTCTGTGTTCGCCAAAATTACGTGCCCGGATATTGCTATAAGCCTTATACAAGCAGAATAATGTGTAAGGGCCAATAATAGCGTTGATACCGGTTTGCAGCAGCCCAAACCCCTGATGACCTGTAAACGGCCAAACGACTCCAAAGAATGCTCCTGTGAATCCAGCTACCGCACCACTAATCATCCAAGCTCTACCGGACCAGCGATGAAAGCCAATAAATCGTTTACGAATACTCGTCATGAACTGAAAAGGTGCGAAGACATAGACGATAAGTCCAAATAGCAAGTGAACCCCTGCAACGAAATAGTGCTGAATATACCGGATATCAAAATTACTGACCCCATTTCCAATATTGACTACCTCCTTTGAAAATTCACTATTTAGAAGTACAACCCGACTAACCAAGGAGCTTAGACCGACGAATAGCAGAAGCAACACAACGGTCCAGCCAACTATGTCTAGCATTTTTCGCATTTTTCGGCGCATAGGCGTATTGAAATCATGCTGGTCCGCTCTTGCCGGAAGCTCTGCAATTGAAATATCGACCATAAAAATTTCCTTAATTATTAAATTACTAGACCCGTAAGGATCATTTATACCGGCCCCAGCATGTCACTTGCATTATGCAAGTGTCTAACGTGAACACGTGTTTTAAAACAGTGATGCCTATTGCAGCCGGCGCGGCATTCGGGACCCAGCGACATGAACTTCGCCCCATTTTGCCATCGCTTTAACCACTGGCAGGAGGCCCTCACCTGCTTCCGTTAGGAAATATTCGTATCGCAGTGGATTATTTTGATAAGGGATCCTGCGAATCAGCTTATTCTCCAGCAGCATTTTTAAACGACTGGCCAATATATTGCTTGGAATGCTCTCAACCCCCTGCTGAAAATCTTTATTGCGGTGACGAGCAAAAAACCCGATATCACGGATAATTAGCAGCGTCCATTTATCACCAACCAAATCCAAGGCCGTGGCAACAGGACAGGGACTCCGCTTAGCGACCGAACTTGAAAGCTTTTTAATCATAGAGCAAGCGTAGCTTAGTGACTTGTTTTTTACAAGTGACTAGATCATGAAAATTAGAAAATGAGAGGGATCAAATGGGTTAGAGTGCTTCGAACCGACTTTTAAGGGAATTCAGCCTCTGCTGCGCTGCGTCTACCCACAAAAAAGCCCGGTCACCTACGTGGCCGAGCTTTTATCTAGAACCTAGTTAAGTAACGTGTACTAGTTACCACCTTGATCTATGTTTTTCCATTGAACCGCTCCGAAAAACATCTCGTCCCAGCTCTGCTGTCCCCAGGGAACCGTTCTCTCCGGATCAGGGTTCGCAGGATTCTGCGCGGAATTATCAAACGCGCCTACCGCGGTAATCTTAGTACCCGCTGGCACAAACTTTGGTTCGGCATAGGTGTAGCTCATCTGCCAAGCATAGTTGAACTGAGCGATATTGATTAACTCTTCACTTGAGCCATCTGGGTAGTCTGCGAAGAAACGCATGTACTTCCCGCGGAAATGCATGTGCGGCAAGTAACTATAGATGTTGGCATCTTTGCCAATGGTTATCGTCGCCGTCTGCTCGAAAGCAGGGTCATTTGATGGAATATTCGTCCAGGTGTTAGGAAAAATACAGGCACATCGACCTGACATTCTCTCTGTCGGTATTTCACCCTCTGGGTAGAACCACAATCCTATTTCACTCTCATCGACAGTCTCGCGACCATTGGTTGTGTAGTGAAGATTAAGATTCAAGACTGAGCCGTCTTTCAAAAGACCGCCAGTGTTAGGAGGGTTGAATGCCGCCGTGCCGCCTGGGATATAGGCGGTAATGCTGCCCTTGTCCGGGTTGTTGCGCCCTAGCGCTCCAATTCGCTTACCAACCTCTTCAGGAAAGTTCAGAGAGTTAATAGTGTGATGCAGCACGGTACGATCACCCGGAATGTACTCGCTGCCACGTATCCAGCGGTCTTTACCGTCAAGATCAATCTTCACCGCAACATCTCTGTACTGCCAAGACACCAGTAGCAGGAACCTGCTGCGAAGGCACTTTGAGTACCAAGTCAGGCTTATCACTCAGGCTCCACTTAGACGTGGACCAAGTTAATTCTGTAAGAGGATCGGTATCGCCGTCTTTAGGTGCGCCTGCGTCGGCCCATGCGATTACATTTCTAACCTCTTCATCAGTGATCAATCGATCGTTGATGAACTCACCGATATGACCATCGATCTGACCCGGTGGCATGCGCTTAGTCATCAAAACTTCGCGAATCATTGGAGACCAACCCTGGACCATTGTATGGCTGTCCATCGCGAATGGAGCGATGCCGCCCTCGCGGTGACAGGTTGCACAGTTGTCTGCCAGTATCGGTGCAATATCTGCTATGTAGGAAGGCACTGCAGTAGCAGCATAGCTAATTACCGGGCCGCTTGTTGCGACCGAGGCTACGCTTACGTCCTCACCCGCCAGAATCTCTTGAATGGCTTTCTCTGAAGCGGCGACGCTACCTCGGTACTCAACCATGAAGGAGCGTGGGTTATAAAGAAGTACTTCACCGGCTCGCTCGATGCCGAGCGCTTCGGAGATTACACGTGCATCATCCATCAGGATGGGTATGTCTACTGCGTATACTGCCGCTTTGGCTTGTACCGCGCTGCGATTGTGTTTTCCCATAGGGTTGATCATCATGAACTCAACGCCTTGGCCATCGTACTTTGCCTTCAAGGCATCGAACGCCGGCAATGCATCTGCTGCTGCCTGGCTGTCGTTAGCCTGCACCAGTAGAGCAATCATTTTATGATCGTCGTACCAGCTCATGCTGTGGTGATAGCCATCTTGGTCAAGGAGTGAAAAATCTCCCACTCTGTCAGCCGCGCTGCTGATTGCGGGAATCAACAGAAGCGCTACAATTGCTGCCTTTAATAAATTGACGTTCTTCACTTGTTTTTCTCCTCAACTTTCACTTATCAGTTATCTCTGAAAGCCGCATGGGATTCGGAGATTCGAGACGGTACAACGAGAGCTAGCTCGTCGAGCATAGGTCCTACTCTACGAATTTAGCTGATTTCAGTCAACGAAAACCAATTCGCTTCATCGAGTAAATTGTGTGTCTTATCAAGCACATTACTCCCCCTTGCAGCAGCTATCTCAGGCGTTATCAGCCTCTTGCAGCAGCGCCCTAAGCAATGGATAGATAGTGGGATTGGCGATTAAGATGTCGCGGTCATAGAACTGTGGATCGATGCCAGACGGCACCTCGCTGAAATGACCGCATTCGGCACCAGCCTCTTGAGCTATCAAACGCGCGGCAGCGAAGTCCCAAATACTGAGGCTTTCGTAGTAGCCCTCTAGCCTGCCCATAGCCAAGAAACAAATATCCAATGCCGCTGACCCGATGCGGCGGATGTCCGCACAGTTAGCCAACACCGCGTGCAAACGCGGGATCATGGGAGCTAGAGTTGATTTGTCATAGGGAAACCCAGTAGCGATCAAAGAACGCCTAAGCTCGACCTCGCTCGATACAGAAATCGGATTGCCATTGAGAAAGGCCCCCTTGCCCGATTCCGCATAGAATAGCTCTTCGCTGAATGGGTTATACACCACACCCACCTTGGTCTGGGCATCTTCTACATAGGCTATGGAGATTGCCGAATGATTGTGCCCATGCGCATAATTTACTGTGCCGTCAATAGGATCAATGATCCACAGGGGAGTCGTGATTTTCTGAACCGCACCCAGATCTGGTGATGATTCTTCCGAAAGAATTTGATGGTCTGGAAACTGCCGTGCAATCGCCTCACAAATGAATTGATCAGCTTTGATATCCGCGTTGGTAACTAGCTCATCACCGTTCTTATACTCGTGAGTCAGCGCAGCAGTGGCGCGCTCATCGACGATCAACTTGCCGGCATCTCGGGCGAGAGCCTGCGTAAATAGTAGAATATCTGACATAGAACCTTCTGGGCGAGTTTAGTAAAATAAGAATTATAAGTGTAGCGCGCACTCTGAGCATAACAGTCTTTCCATTCGGGCCGATAACCTGTGTAGATAGCTACGAAGATACTTACTGCAACTCCAACCAATGACAATTGCCTTCAAATATAGCCTGTTCGCCGTTCTTGCAACGCTGCTCAATCTGTCAGCACAGGAAGTAGTGGTTCGAACCTACGATGGCAGTTTCGCCACCTATCTGGCGATGGCGTTTGGCACTCTCACAGGGCTAGTGAGCAAGTATCTGCTCGATAAGAAATATATCTTCCAGCTCATCACCACATCACATCGCGAAGACTTGGGAAAGTTTACTTTGTACGGACTTACGGGGGTTGCCACTACAGCAATCTTCTGGGGCTTCGAACTCGGCTTCGACACGCTCATAGGTGGCAAGATCGCTCGCTATACGGGTGCCATCATCGGATTGTCCATCGGATATGGTGTAAAGTATCAGCTTGATAAGCGATATGTATTTGCGCGGCAGGCCTGAGGGCGACAGGATAAATTTAATGGAAGCCATGGGCTGGGGGCGTTACCCCAAGACGACAGCAGAATTGATTCAGCCCGCGGATTCGCGTGCCTTGCAGAAGTTTATCGCGTCGCAGAAGAAATCGGCCTCGTGCATTGGCCGTGGTTCCGGTCGCAGCTACGGCGACAGCGCACTCGCTGAACAGTTAGTCAGTAGCCGATTCTTAGATAACTTCCTTGAACTCGATCAACAGCAGAATGTCCTTCGCTGTGGCGCCGGCGTAAAGCTAGGCGACATACTCAAAATCTGTATCCCTCGTGGCCTTTTTCTTCCCGTATTGCCTGGAACAAAGGCAGTAAGCGTAGGCGGAGCCATAGCTGCCGATGTGCATGGGAAGAACCACCACATAGACGGCAGCTTCTGCGCACACGTGCAGAGAATCAGCCTCGTGCTAGCATCAGGTGAATTGGTGACTTGTAGTGAGCAAGAAAACCCCGAGCTATTTCGCGCGACTTGCGGAGGCATGGGGCTCACCGGAGTAATCAGTGATGCGACCCTCTCTCTGGATTCCATCCCTAGTAGCTACATCAACCAACGAAGTCTTGTCGCCAACAATCTGGCCGAATGCTTCGAACACATTGAAGATAACGCTGACAGCAAATACTCTGTCGCCTGGCTGGACTGTCTAGCCACTGACAAAAATTTGGGCCGGTCCGTCTTGTATTTAGGTGAGCACGCCGCATCGAAGAATAGAAAAACCGACACCATGTACCGCGAGAGGTCCGGCCTAGGCGTTCCGTTCTCTATTCCATCATTTCTGCTCAACAAGACGACTGTGTCTTCCTTTAACGCGAGTTACTTTGGCATGCAGAAAAGGAAGAAGAGCAACACTACTCTAGGTTGTGATAACTACTTCTTCCCGCTAGACAGCATCTCGAATTGGAATCGCCTATATGGGTCGAAAGGTTTCTTGCAATACCAGTTTGTTATTCCCAATGAGGGCGCGCTTGAGGGTATAACATCTGTTCTAGAAAAAATTGCTGAGAAAGGCAAAGGCTCCTTCCTTACTGTATTGAAGAAATTTGGTGACTCAAATGAGAACCTACTGTCATTTGCGCGATCCGGCTATACGCTGACCCTAGACTTCAAAAATGAACCCGCTCTATTTCCACTACTAGAAGATTTAGATCGGATCGTATTGGCTCACGATGGTAGACTCTATCTTGCGAAAGATGCCCGCATGAGTGAGGAAGTGTTTAAGGCAAGCTACCCGAACTGGGAAAGGTTTATGACTATCAAGAACAAATATGACCCGGACAATCGATTCGCGTCGTTACAATCAAACAGACTGGGATTGACCCAATGAAGGTTCTTATCATTGGTGCGACGTCGGCAATCGCAAAAGCCTCCGCCAGAATTTACGCGGAACTGGGTTGCTCGCTGCATCTAATTGCACGCCGAGATGATCAGTTAGCGTTGTTAGCCAGCGACTTGCTCGTGCGCGGAGCATCAAAGGTAAGTCATAGCATGCTTGATCTCAATAAGTTTGCGGAACACGAGAAAACTCTGGACGCCGCATTTACTGAACTAGGGGGCGTCGATATTGCGCTCATCTGCCATGGCTCCCTGCCCGATCAAGAAAAAGTTGAGCAAAACTTCAAACAGGCACTGAAAGAGATAAACACAAACGGAATTAGTGTTATCTCTTTGCTAACCGAACTCGCTCCGAAATTTATCGAACAGCAGCAGGGCACGATCGCTGTCATTACCTCCGTTGCGGGTGACAGAGGCCGACAGCCCAACTTCGTCTATGGCGCCGCGAAATCCCTTGTTTCAACCTACCTACAGGGCTTACGCGGCAAGCTGCTGGCACACAACGTAAATATAGTAGACATAAGACCGGGTCTTGTGGATTCGCCTATGACAGCGCAGTTCCCTAAAGGCCCACTGTGGTCTAGCCCAGAACGCATCGCGCAGAAAATCTGTGAAAAGCATCCGCCGCGGCAGTCACACCGTTTACGCTCCCGGCTACTGGCGAGTTATCATGTTCGTAGTCAGCGCGATCCCAGAATTTGTTTTCAAGCGGCTAAAATTCTAAACAGAGAAGTCCCTCAGACTAACGTGCCAAACTCACTCAACCAATCAACGCTCTACGTCGACCTCGACGGCACCGTAATCAAAACGGACCTTCTGTATGAGTCGATTTTATTATTGCTCAAGAAGAGTATTTTCCAAGCGCTGTTGATTCCAATTTGGCTAATTAAAGGAAAAGCGAACCTAAAGCATCAATTATCCAAACGCGTTCACATCCCCGTAGAGTTACTGCCTTGAATACCGAATTCAACGACTACCTGAAAAAGGAAGTAGAGCGCGGACGCAACATCGTACTTATTTCGGCATCAAGTCAATTACCGGTAAGACAGGTGAGCGATCATCTGGGATTGTTCATCGACGCTATGGGTAGCGACGAAGATCACAACCTGAAATCGAAGAACAAGGTAACACGGATACTGCAACTAGACCCGGGAGGCGAGTTTGTCTACGCAGGAAACTCGAAAGACGATATCGCCGTGTGGTCTGAAGCCAGCGAAGTTATTCTCGTCAACTGTAAAAAGTCGCTCGCTGCAAATCTGCAGCACGGGAGCGAGAAAATTCAGCACTTCGACGCACCCCAATCGACGTTGAAGAAATTTTGGCAGGCGATACGACCGCATCAGTGGTTGAAGAATGCACTGATATTTCTGCCACTGATTCTTTCTCACCAATTGAATCAACCGAATCTACTGCTGCAAGCTTGTGTCGCATTTTTTAGCTTTAGCTTCGTTGCGTCCAGCGTGTACCTGCTGAACGATATGCTCGATGTAAATAGCGATCGACAGCATCAG
Organism: uncultured Pseudomonadales bacterium; assembly: GCA_949430125.1. Classification (GTDB taxonomy): domain Bacteria; phylum Pseudomonadota; class Gammaproteobacteria; order Pseudomonadales; family Pseudohongiellaceae; genus UBA9145. Next base: position 28,242 of record CASQMQ010000022.1, on the reverse strand, counting down.
TCAAAATTTCGGCGACCCTTCGCCTCTGGCGACCTGTCTTTAATCTATGGCTATCTAGGCGCGCCGTCATTGCTGATTCTCGGTTTCCTAATCGCGTTGTGGCTACCTACTGAATTTGTTTTCGTATTGCTCACCTATTGGTTGATGACAACTGCGTATAGCTTGCTGCTGAAAAGCCTGTTTCTAATTGACGTGCTAACCCTCGCTTCTCTTTATACCTGGAGAATCATCGCAGGCTCAGCCGCTATCTCGGTAGTCACCACCTATTATCTGCTCGCCTTCTCGTTCTTCCTGTTTCTGGGGCTCGCAATGGTGAAGCGCTACACGGAATTCCTGAACCTACAGAATCAGGGCAAGTCTTCTATCGAAGGGAGGGGCTATAGCGTGGAGAATCTGCAGACTCTAGTCACCATCGGCGGCGGCTCTGGCCTACTGGCTGTGGCTGTATTCGCGTTCTACATCAACGAACCCACGACAACCGAGCTCTACAACAATCCCCTACTGTTGTGGGCCATCTGCCCTCTTCTTCTCTTCTTGCTATGGCATATCTGGGCACTCGCGCGGCGCGGAGAGCTAGATGAAGACCCGGTGTTGTTTGCACTAACAGACCGCCGCAGCCAAATCACCGCCGCTGTATGTGGCCTAGTTATCTTGCTCGCAATGTAAACTTACTATTTACTCAGGACTAAGCGCTTAGAATTTTCTCGTGAAAACGTAGGTGCTCTTCTATGAAACTGGCGATGAAGAAGTAGCTGTGATCGTAGCCTTCTCGTTCAATGAACTGTAACGGGTAGCCCGCTTTCTCGGCCGCCTCTAGCAGAAGCTCGGGCTTGAGTTGATTGTCGAGGAATTCATCTGCCGTGCCTTGATCTACTAACATAGGTAGATGGGTTGTGGCCTTGGCGATTAAAGCGGCGGAGTCATATTCTTGCCATGTAGAAACGTCCTCGCCTAGGTAACTCTTAAAAGCTTTGCATCCCCAAGGACAGTTGATGGGAGATACTATCGGCGCGAAGGCAGAGACCGATTTGTATTTGTCCGGATTCTTCAGCGCTATGCTCAATGCGCCATGGCCTCCCATGGAGTGGCCGAATATTGACTGCCGCGATGGATCTACGGGAAAGTTATCATTGATGAGGGCAGGCAACTCCTGAGTGACGTAGTCATACATTTTGTAGTGTTTGTCCCACGGGGCCTGAGTAGCATTGAGATAGAAACCTGCGCCAAGGCCAAAGTCATACGCCTGCTCTGGGTCGTCGGGCACATCTTCGCCTCTTGGACTGGTGTCCCCCATAACGATGGCGAGCCCAAGCTCCGATGCTACGCGCTGCGCGCCAGCCTTTATGACGAAATTCTCGTCAGTCCCCGTTAACCCCGACAACCAATACAGAACCGGTACCGGCCCTTCGCTCACCTGCGGCGGCAGGTAGATCGAAAAATGCATGTCGCAGGACAGCGTTTCTGACTTGTGTCTATAACGGCGTTGCTCACCACCGAACATTTTTTTGCTCGCAATACTTTCCATAATTTCAACTCGGTTACTTTATTCAGACTGGTGTTTGTGACTACTTCATAATCATGAAGCTTTCTTCAATTGGGTTCCAGCGGCTAGGCTTGTCGATTTTCGTTACCTTCATCGCCTTTAGAACTGTCGGTTCTAACAAGGCCTCGAACTGCTCTACATCCTTATTGCTAGGATCTAACCATCTTGAGACTAAGTCTTCGTCTTCGAAATCTATCATCAACGGCAGTGACTTGGGATGAATCTCGTCCCACTGCGGACTCAGAGGCGGCAGTGTAATAATAGACGCGGAATAGATTACTTCGCCGCTTTCCTTATTTAGATACTCTTTAAACAAACCGCCAAACGCGATGGCTGAATCTTCTAACTCGATCTTATGATAGGTCTTTTTATCACCCAAGCCTTCTACGAAGCCACTCGCAGGAATCAGGCACCTCGACTCCCGAAAGGGATTGTAGGCTAGGGCCTGCTTGCTAGAGAGCTTGTCTGAGCGCGAGTTGAAGCTGGCGTATTTGTAGTTGGGTTTTAGCGTCTTATTGTCTAAAAAAAGCCACCACGTGGCTGTAGAAACCACGCGCTCTCCAGCGCGCTCATGAACTATCGCGATGTCGCCACCCGGCGCGATATCGTGACTGACATGTTCATCATAGAGTTCTATGCCCAGAGCCTTGCAGAGCCACTGAACTTCGGGGCTATCGATCAGATTAAATCTTCCACACACGGCTTTTACTCATTAGTGCTTAAAATGGTAGAGTCGAATCATTGCCCGAAAACAACCTATTAAATCTAGTTAAAAATAAGAAAGGTACTACCATGACTAAGATCGAGACTTCGGCTTTCACTTACCATTCCCTTTTAACCGGGTTAAAGCACAGCTATCTATCTGCACTGTGCCTAGCTGCTAGTTTAACGGCCTTGCCCAGCAGTAGCTTGGCCCAGGCAGCTTCTTTAGGGCAAAGTCAGGCTTGTGAGGCGTTGCAACAAGTTCGTAATCTTACCATCACTGAAGCTACCGTGAGAGAAAACGATCAATCGAGTTCTCCCTATTGCTATGTGCGCGGCATCATCTCTCCAGCCATTCACTTCCACGCACAGCTGCCCCTGATCGGCAATTGGAACGGGCGCTTTCTACAGTGGGGCGATGGCGGCAAGGACGGCGATCTAGACTTTGCCAACCACAGAGTAGCCGAAGGCTACGCAGTGACGAATAGCAACACCGGTCACGACAGTGGCACCGAACCCGGTTCAGCTTTCGGCTATAACAACCGTCAGGCGGAGATCGACTTCGGCTACCGCGCAGTGCACTTGACGGTCATGGCCGGTAAAACGTTGGTAAACAGCTACTACAATAGAGCCCCTGACTACTCCTACTTCGAGGGCTGCTCCACTGGCGGACGCCAGGGCCTTATGGAGGCACAGAGATACCCGAACGATTTCGACGGCATCGTCGCTGGCGCGCCAGTTAACTACTATCAGGCGATGAATGCGGCAGGCACCTGGAATCTGCAGCGCATGTTCAAGGACAACTTCGCTGGAAATCTCGCGATCGATAGCAACGGCGACGGACGACGAGATAGTGTAGAACTCATTCGACTACTCAATGACGCAGTTCTACAGAAGTGCGATGCCAACGATGGTATACGTGACGGCGTGCTGAACAATCCACTAGCCTGCGACTTCAATCCAAGCTCAGATCTATCCGACTTCATGTGCCCCTCATCATCCACCGGTGGCGCATGTTTTAACCAAGCACAAATCCAGACCATCGCGGACTTCTATAGCGGCCCCTCCGACAGCAACGGCACCATCATTTACCCTGGCAAGACCAAGGGGTCGGAACTCGACTGGATTAGTTTATTCGTTCCTAGTGAAAGCAACGGCATGGCACCCGGCATGCTGCGAGGCCCCGCCGGTGACCATGTTAACTACCTCTTCTATGAACAAGACCCCGGCGTAACGATACCGAATCTAAACGACCCTAATTACTCAGCGCGAGCCGGTGGTATGAACCCGGAATTTCACTGGCTAGATTTCAGCGTAGATGATTTCACCAACGGTGATGCTGAATTAATGAGCTCCATCATGGACGCGACCGATCCTGACCTTTCCAGCTTCCTAAAGACCCGCGGCGGCAAGCTCATCGTCTATCACGGACTCAGCGACGCTCTCTCTGTCGCTACCGCAACAGTGAACTACTTCAACGATATGGTAGACACTACCTTCGAGGGTAGCTTCAACGATGCGAATGATTCCTCGCGTCTATTCCTAGCCCCCGGCATGGGCCACTGCGGTGGTGGCCCCGGCCCAAACAACTGGGACAAACTCGTTCCACTCGTAGACTGGGTAGAGAATGGCATGGCACCCGAATCACTAACAGTGACGCATAGCACCGACGGCGACATCGACGATGAGCGGCTGCTCTGCACATTCCCACAGCAGGCTAGATTCAGCGGCCCTATTGGTGGAGAGAACAATCCAGACAATTGGATTGCCGCAAATTTCAGCTGCCAATAAACAGCGTCATACCCGCTTCCTCAGAAACAATTCTCGCTGTATTTTTGCAGCAGAGCAGTGGCGCCAGGAAATTCAGAATAATGAACTAGCTAATTTATATCTTGAAAGAATTATTCAAGATATCGAAATTGATAAGATAAATAGAAATTCACTATTAGTGAGCCTAATAACAAATTGACCATGGACCACCATCTTGTCTAGGAGCCTAGGGCCTGCTTTAAGCGGTTTTCATATTCGGTTGGTATCTTTTTGACCAGGCGAGCCAGCCAAAGAAGATAATGACTATATACACAGCAAACAGTATTGCGGTGAAATACAGCTCACGGTCGATATACAGATAGATTGAAATAGAATCGATCACCAGCCAATAGATCCAGTTTTCCAATATCTTGCGCGTCACCATATAGGTAGTAACAACGCTTCCCCATGTCGTCAATGAATCTAAATATGGCAGTTGAGCATCGGTTCCAGAATTCAGCAGATACCCTGATATAAAGGTAAGCAAGGCGATAAGGGTTAGGGCTGTTAAATGCTGCCGCATGCTCCACATCGAAACCTGTAAGTTCGTCGAACCGTCCTTGGCGCTTCGCCACTGATACCAGCCGAAGACTGCCATCGCAAGATAGTAAACTTGCAGACCAGACTCCATGTAGAGATTCACACCCCAGAAGATGTAAAGGAAAATGAATGTAGAAACGCTGGCTGCTAACCAGCAAAGAATATTTTCTCTGACCGCCAGAACAAGATAGGCAATCGCAAACGCTACTGCCGATAATTCCAGCAATGAATTTAGCAGGAATTGTTCCCCGACAGTGTTCAGAAATTCAATCACTTGAGAGACCCCGGAGATCGTCTCCCAGTAGTTTGATAACAAAAATACTTTTACCGTATTTCTCCCAGCTTAGCCTAACCTCAACCTTCAAAAGATCCATTATCAGCTCATAGTTACCATAGAGCTGCGTCGATAGGTCATTACGTACCACCGCGACCTCGGGGTATCGCTGCACTCTTTCGATAAATTCCTTAATAGCGGGAATATATTCATCTTTCAATGGATAGAGGCTTATATCAACTGATGCTTTCATAACTGGACCTCATAGCTAACTCCAACCATTCGTGGTTCACCGAATTGAACATAGGGCTCAGGGGCGTATCCTTTTCTTGGATCATTGCCGAACTCCCCAAAGAAGAACCCCCTAACAGCGTAATCTTGGTTGGTAAGATTACGTCCCCAAAAACTCAGGGTCCATTGTTCGCTAGAATAGCTGAGGTTCATATTTAACAGCTCATAGGGATCGCTTTGTATGTTATGACTGTCGGAAAAATAGAAATCATCTTTCGCATCGAGTGAAACTGAAAGAGACCAGGCACCTAGATTATAATCAGCTGCCAAATGTGCCATATATCCCGGCGCATGGGCTTGATCACGCCCTGATAGATCCTGATTTGCAGAATTCACAAAAGAATCAAAGGTCGCATCCAACAACCCTAAACTGGCTGTTAGACCCAATTGCTCTGAGGGATACCAAACCGCTTCAAATTCTACACCGTTATTTGTCCCTTCGGCCGCGTTGCCTATGAAATCGACAAATTCAGTACTTCCGTTGGCACGAATTCTTCCAATGGAACTCTTTACCTGCTGTTCGTGCCTATCATCATGAAACCAAGCCGCTTTAAGATGTAATTTGTTTTCGAGTAAGCTCGATTTAATTCCCATTTCATATTCAACTAGGAACTCTTCGCCAAACTCTCGTAAATCTGCATCCAATGTACCATCGGTATTAAACCCACCGGCCTTATATCCCCGAGCAATACTGGCGTAGGCTATGGTATTCGAATTTAAAAGGTACTTAGCAGCAACTCTACCGCCCCATAGAGTTTCCGTGGGCGAAAAGCCAAGCAATTCTGAGTCTCTATAAATCGTGTCGCGTCTTTCGACTCGCAAACCTGTTTCCAGGGTAAGTTTTTCACTAAGAGATGAATCCAATTGGAAGAAGACCGCGGCAGTATCAAAATCGTAGTCGCTGCGAAAGTCAGAAGCGAGGAAGGTGTACTCTCGCTTCAATGACTCACTGCTTTTTAATGTGTACACACCGAACAGCCAGTCGGTTGAATCGGCAAACAGCCTGCTACTATCGTTGGATAGGAATCTGAACTCCAGACTCTGAGTTTTCCTATCACGGATGTAATTGTCTCGTGACATATAGCCATCTGGGTGTATGCCTGCAAAGGTCCAGTCCTCATCGTAACCATATTCCATATCGGAATCGGCGAGACCCACGATGAGCTTTAAATCAAAATTATCGAGTTGCCAGCTACTGTCAATGGCCAATGCAAGAGATTCTTGTTGGTCCTGACCTGGCTCATCAGAGAGCGTGGTACGTGAATTATCCAGAGTAAATGCATCGTAGCCGTTATCGATATCGACGTGGGACAGAGAAAAATTCAACTGCCAATTGGCAGACATTTCTGCGCTTAATTTCCCACGAATGGATTGTTCGTCTTGTGAATTATTTCTCTTTGTTCGCAGAAATGAGTTTTCATAGTATCCATCGGATCGATGGCTCCCCACCGCCAATCGAGCCCTAACGCTTTCGGTAACCGGCCCGGTTACCACTGCCGTAATCGCTTGTGTATTGTAATCTGCCGCGCCGAGTTTCAAACTCGCTGCAAACTGATCCTCTGGATCGTGAGTCTTGACGTTGATCAGGCCAGCTAGCGCATTGGCGCCGTATCTCGTTCCCTGAGGTCCACGCAGTATTTCAACCTGCTTAACATCCAGCATGGTAGCAATGGTGGCCGCCCCGCTAAAATCTACATTGTCCACGAGAAAGCCAACCGAGGGATTAATGGGTGCTACAAATTGACTACGCTCGCCGATGCCCCGGATCTGGAAAAAACGCGCGCGATTTGACCCAGAAGCATAGTTAACATTGGGAACGGCGTTCGCCAACTCCTCAAAATGCTGGGCTGACCTAGATTTTATAACTGCTTCCGTCATCACTGTGACGCTAGTCGCCATATCCAACTCACTTCTAGCTCTAAAATCTGCTGTAACGACGATTTCTTCGATGGCATTTTCTGCGGCCGCAGCAAGACCTCGCGTGGAGCTCAGAAGGGCGACTAAGAGTAAGGCTATAGTAGGTTTGTAAAAAGCATTAGACATGAGTCTCTCCAAAAATTAATTTAAGAGACCCGGTATTATTTGGACGTGTGATGAGATGTGGTATGCATCCTTTTCCTACGCCGGTATTAACCGGATCAGGTTCTAGGGTTGACTGGCTCTCACCAGAATCTCAGGTCAATTGACCACCCCTAAGGAACTGGGATTAGTATAGCATTGACTTAAGCAATAGTTAGAGAGATTTTTCCGGAAATAGTAGGTGGTATGGCTGAGCAGCTGGTAACTCCATAGCCATGATCAATGGCACACGAATAAAATTGGCAGTGGACTCTTGCAGTTACCAATCGACTTTCTTGCAGCTGGCTGTTATCTCTATTAGGAGTTATTTTTTACAGTTTTTTAGTTATCATCACAACAGAAATAGCCTTCATGGGAACTATAGCGGTACACAAGAGTTATTGTAATGAGCACTGAAATATTAGTTATTACGGGCCCTGAATCTTCAGGGAAAACTACCCTCGCAACCCAGCTTGCTAATTACTGGAAAACACCTCTTGTTGCAGAAGCTGCCAGAGATTATCTCAAAGGAAACGGTTCTTATCAGCAACACGACTTATTAGAAATTGCCAAGCAACAACACAAACAGGAACTAACGGTTCTTTCTCACTTGCCAGAAAGAATTATTTGCGACACTGATTTGCTGGTTATTATGATCTGGAGCGAAGTGAAGTATGGATACTGCGACTCGTGGATTTATAGTACTTTTGAAAATAACATCAAAAAGAATAATTTTTGCAGGCATTATTATTTGTGTGATTCGAATATTCCTTGGCAAGCCGATCCACGCCGAGAAAATCCGCACAACCGCGACGAATTATTCGATCTATATCTTAAAAAGCTTAAAGAGTACGAATTGGACTATAAAATAGTAAAAGGCGAGCCACGACAACGTTTACAGCAAGTTCTGGATAGTTCAGATTCGTAATAATGATTGGTGATAAAACTAATTTCTACTAGATCTTCATTTCCTGAACTTTAGTTTTCAGTGCGTTTTTATGCTGCTCCAATTTTTCGGCAACTGACTCATCAAATGTCCCAATGATTTCCGCCGCCAAGATTCCTGCATTCTTAGCGCCATCCAAGGCAACTGTTGCCACTGGAACTCCGGCAGGCATTTGCAATATAGACAAAACAGAATCCCAGCCATCGATTGAATTCGTAGATTTAATGGGAACACCAATCACCGGCAGAGTGCTTACAGCGGCAACCATGCCCGGCAAATGAGCAGCACCGCCGGCACCGGCAATAATCACAGTAAAGCCCAAAGCTCGCGCATTTTTTGCATATTCCATCATCGACTCTGGAGTCCGATGAGCAGATACCACTGACATTTCATACTCAATATCAAATTCCTTGAGGATTTCAGCTGCAGCTTCCATGACCTTAAGATCGGAACTGCTGCCCATAATGATGCCAACTTTCGAATTCTGTAAATTTGTCATGCTAGTACTTTGATCGCCTTTTTAACCAATTGAACTTTCTCTTTTAGTGCGTTCATATCATCATCAAGAATTATAATATGGCCCATCTTTCGATGAGGCTTAGTGATTTTCTTACCATATAGAATTAGTTTTGAACCTTCGATTTTCAGTAGCTTTTCCAGGCCTTCATATATTGCTGGTCCAGTATAACCTTCTTCACCCAAAAGATTCACCATCGCTGAAGGCTTAATAATCGCAGTTGCACCTAAGGGCAAACCAAGAATAGCGCGAAGATGTTGTTCATACTGAGAAGTGTCATTAGCACTAATTGTTTGATGGCCACTGTTATGAGGCCTTGGCGCTACTTCATTTACCAGTACTTCACCTGTCTTAGTGACGAACATTTCTACCGCTAAGAGCCCTACAATATCAAGATTTGTGATGACTTTTCTAGCAAGCTCTTCGGCAGTTTGCTGAATCTCTTTTGACAATGAACTTGGAGCAATCAAATAATCTACCAAATTATAGACAGGATGAAATATACACTCAACTGCAGGGAATACGGCAATTTCTCCCAGTGAGTTTCTTGCAGCGATTACAGAAATCTCAGTTTCAAAATCAATAGTTTTTTCTAGCAGCCCATAATCATCAAAAGCCTTATCTATATCTGCTACGCTCTCCAAACTTAATACACCGCCTCCATCATAGCCGCCCTTCCCCAGCTTATTAAAAGCAGGCAGAAATTCAGCATTGGCTTTAATATCTTTACGATTATTCACCAGGATAAATTCAGCAGTAGGTATATCGTGATCAAGAAAAAATTGTTTCTGAACCCGCTTATCCTGAATAATTTCTATCACACTCGGTTGTGGATAAACAGGGATGCCTTCACGCTCCAGTTGGTAGAGCGCGTCAATATTAACGTTTTCAATCTCAATAGTAATCAAATCAACATGCTTTCCAAAAGCATAGACAGTCTCATAGTCTAGTAGAGACCCCTGTGTGTATTCGCTCGCCAAACCACTGCAAGGACCCTCCTTGCTAGGGTCAAGCACACAGGTATGCAAATTGAAATTAGGGCAGGCCTGCAGCAGCATTCGACCAAGCTGTCCGCCACCAATAATGCCTAGTTTGAAGTCTTTATAGAACGCTTTCATGCTTGCTAAACGACCTGTTTAAGGGGAAAGCAGCGCATCATAGCAAAAAACATCGCTACAGACCCATCTCCGGGAGATAAATCTGGACTACGTGACTTCTAAAGGACAGAGTCAAAATCAGCTTTGCTTGCTCCTTCAATGGCTGACTATCTTCATCATTCCTACTGGCGTCACTCGCTTACCAAATACTTTGCATAAGTATGCTCGTATTTCGTCCCATATTTACGTGAATCTAGCCAATCGAATACCGGCCTAGAAAGAGCACTTATCTGTTGTCAAAGCTCTCGAATGATCCGACCCAAACTTAACTGAAAGAAGCACCTGCCAACCACATTACCAATGCATAGCGAATGAAGGCGTAGACTCCAATTTACGTCGCTGTTATTCTTCTTATATTGTCATTCCACCCTACCTTTCCCTTCTTGCTCATTTATAGAGCGTCCAATTGGGACTTGTTTACGAGTCTCGTCATAATGGGATGGTGTGCAGCTGAAATAGCTATTGTTGTGGCTTCCAGGAGAAGCTACGTGCACATCGGCGGGGACAGGTTGATTTTTTGGATATGGACGCGTTTGAAACTGTTCTGTCTTCAATAAATTCTATCTGCATCTCAATACACACATGAAGAGGCAGGAATTATGAAATACGCTTATTGGTTTTTAGGACTATTAGTTGGAATACCAGTCCTGCTCATTGGAATTCCTATTGCCGCTTCTGAGCTCGGAGGAGAAGTAGTGACTTTGGAGAGGGCCGAAGAAGATGGCGAGTCTAGCCGAATTCGAATTTGGATTGTTGATAACGATGGTGCATCCTGGATAGAGCATGGAGGTTCAGAGTCCTATTGGATGGATCACCTGAAGACCTCAAACGAAGTGGTTTTAGATCGCGCGGGTCAATCCCAATCTTATGAAGGCACTCTAGATCCAGACTCACATGACCTCTACCATGACCTTCGTAGGCAAAAGTATAGCTGGGCCGATCAGCTGATAGAGGTGTTTAGTGGTGGTCGGGAAAGCTGCGACGGGATCCCGGTTCGACTTCGCTTATCCAATGACGCTTAGCATTCAGTTGGAGTGATAACAGTGCATGTGCGTTGAGCACTTACTAATAAGGGCGTTATATCCGGTAAAGAAAATAATTATGAATTTGGAAAAATCTAAAAAGAGAATATCTAAGAAAGCCAAAATGGGGTTTCAGGGTTATCCAACGATTGAAATCACCTATCTAGGGCCAAACACTTGCTCGGCAAACGGAGTTCTCCTTGAGCTTGTCGCTGAAGAGGGGGCGCAGCCACAAACCGAAAGATTTACCACTGCAGGTGATATACGAGAGGATGAGACTATCCAATCTGCAATAGTAAAAATGATAGAAAGATCGGGCGCGCAATCAGTTCTTTTGAACGAAGGCGTGAAATCAAGCGATACTGATTAGTAATCTAAAAGAACAGAGAGACTCGATCCAAATTCAACGCACACTAACGCCTTTTGTCCCCTCTTGGCCATACGTCTCATTGTTCAGGCGCTCTGTGTCTTGGGATACAAACTTGTCTCTTTTTTTAGTCTATGAGATTTGGGCTTCTACTAAACGCTATATTTATAGGCATGATTTTTACGTCTGCCGCTACGACTAATGATTCAACGGCAATGCGCACATTTTATGAAGTTAACGGGAGTTCATGGCTTATTCGGACTTCAACACCCATAGAATTCGGCAAGCCAATAGCTCATGACTTTGGGAAATACTAGCTCTCTATGCTATTCGAGCCTATGGAAATAGACGAATTCACGCTAGCGGCCTCTCTTAATTACGCGATAATACCTTTTACGAATGCAATCATGTATACGCTTTTACTGGAAAATCAGTACCCCTAGATCATTCGGTCAGTCGGAGTTTACGATTGAGGAAGGCGAAATCAGTGTTTCTGTAGTACTTAGATTGTCGATAATTGAGTAGAATACAACACATAATCAACACACAAGCACTACGTGCGCATAATGAGTATTAGAAATGGCTGAGTGTATTAGTTGTAGTATTGAAGTTGAGAGCAAAGAAATGGATGCAGGAAATCGACTGCTTCTGAGCTGCAAAAAATGCGGAACTTACGACATTTCCCGACCTGCAATTAGCAGAGTGAAAAGAAATCGAGCCGATATGCGAAGATTTGTTACCGCACTCAGCCGGGCACGCAAAAACAGCAAAATTCTATCAGTAATGGTCCTGCCACGAATTGGGATAAAGTTTGAAGTGGGTGGCGAAGCTCCATCACAATCAGGTTAATCTAGGAGAGTTCCATGGGAAAGTTAATTGCCACTATTGCACCATATATAGCGCTATGCTTTTCACTATTGACTGCCACTACTTTGACAAGGTAGCGGCCAGCGTTGTTTAGTTCGATCTTCTATTTTATTTCTTATATCCGATGGCGTCATTTTCTGAAATTCATCTTTTATCTACCTTTAAACAGAGTCGCTTTATAAGCGCGCAGCCCCAAGACAGCGGTCATACGTTCCTATTTCCCTCAGTTAATGGTAATTTCTATTACTAACCTTAGTTAATCTAACTGCTAGCACTAGCCCTATAAAAATAAACGCGCCAAGAGGTAACTATGAAACTCGGCCACAAGACTTTTTCCATACTTGTAACATCCATAACTTGCACACTTGCATTGATTTTTTCTGTAAGTGCAGTGGCACAGTCGGAAACCTTTCGGGCAAGACTCTCACCAATGCCCACCACACCACAGACAGTTACTACGATAACTGGCGAGGGCGAAGTAATTCTGACTCTTAACGGAAATACCCTCACAGTCACCGGCGATTTCGCTGGCATGAACTCGGCGGCTACCATGGCTCATGTGCACAATGGCCCGCCAGCTCAACCCGGCCCTGTCGTACATCAGCTCGAAGTGACAAAGATGACTGGAGGCGAGATCAGCGCGATATTGGAGCTCAGCGATGAGCAGGTCACGGCACTGCGTAATAACGAGCTGTATATCCAAGTGCACAGCGAAACAAATCCTCCCGGCGAGTTACGCGGTTGGGTTTTTGCCAGAAATTAATTGAGGTTTAGCATGAAATTAATCAATAAGAACACTACTCGCGCACTTTCCGCATCCGCCTTAGCTTTGCTACTCGCTGCTTGCGGTGGAGAGAGCGCGGCGCCTGCAGCCTCTGTGGCGTTTAATTCGCAGGCGGAGGAGGGAGCGGCCTCATTTGCCAGCAATTGCGCTGCCTGCCATGGCGCGAGTCTAGAAGGCACGACACTGGGCCCGATACTTTCCGGCAACTCATTTCTGCAGCGATGGGGTACACAGACCCCAGCTCTGTTATTGAACAATATTCAAGCGAATATGCCTCCAGGCGGGAACGACGGTATAAGCGATGAGGATTACATCAATATTGTCGCGCATATATTGTCCTCCAATGGTGTAGACGCAATTACTGACGCACTAACCGCTAGCACAGATTTTGAAATTGCAGGTAATATCTCGCAGGTTGTTGAACGACGCTCACGCCCCGAGCCTGAGCCTCCGCAAGGCATAACAATCGCAGGTACCGTAGAGAACTTCACTCCTGTTAATGATGCCATGCTGGAGAACCCAGATCCGGCCGATTGGCCTATGCACCGCCGCAACTACTACGGCCACAGTTACAGCCCACTGAGTCAAATCAATACCGACAACGTCGGCGGCATGACTCTTGAATGGGTTTGGAATATGCATGAGGGCGATTCTGAACCTGCCCCACTAGTTTATGGCGGTATCATGTATCTGATTAACCCGGGCAATGTCATTCAGGCTCTCGACGCTGCTACTGGTGAACTTATTTGGGAGAACTGGGCAGGCCCGGCGAACCGTCAAGACATGCGTAACATAGCTATCTACGACGACAAGATCATTCAGGCTACAACCGATGCGCGCCTGGTAGCGCTTGATGCTCGCACCGGTGAGCAGGTTTGGGAGACAGAGGTTGCCGATGCTAGTAAAGGCTTCTCTAATTCCAGCGGGCCCATCGTAGCCGATGGCAAGGTCATTCTCGGACTTGCGGGTTGTGCTCGCTACATACCTGAGGACTGCTATATAAGCGCACACGATGCCAACACTGGCGAGTTGGAATGGCGCTTCAATACTATCGCCAAGGCAAGCGAGCCCGGCGGCGACACTTGGGGTGAGTTGCCCGACCAGTTCCGTGCCGGTGGCGAGACATGGATTACTGGCAGCTACGATCCTGACCTCAAGCTTACTTATTGGGGCACCGCGCAGCAGAAGCCGTGGGTACCTGTTAGTCGCCACCTGACGATCAATGACGTGGGTCTGTTCACGAATTCGACTGTTGCTGTGAGCACCGACACGGGCGAACTTGATTGGTTCTTCCAACACGTGCCAGCTGAGGCGCTAGATCTAGATGAAGTATTCGAGCGCATTCTGGTAAATCGTGACGATGAAAAATTGGTTTTCTCGTTAGGCAAGTACGGCATTCTGTGGAAGAACGATAGAGTCTCGGGTGAATTTCAGGACTACAAGGAAACTGTTTTTCAAAATGCCTTCACCGACATCGACGATGAGACTGGACTGGTTACCTATCGAGAAGATATTCAGAATGCGAAGCTAAACGAGTGGACATCAGCCTGTCCAAGTAGCGCCGGTGGTAAGGACTGGCACTCGATGACCTACCATCCTCCTACTGGAACCATGATCGCACCGCTTAGCCAGACCTGTCTAGAGAACGCGGCGCGGGAAGTAGCACTAGTACAGGGCGGTGGCGGACTCGCTGCTAGCCGTAAATTCTTCGAGATGCCCGGAACGGATGGCAACCTCGGCAAGATCGGCGCCTATAATGTAGATACCATGGAAGAAGTGTGGAGCCATCAGCAACGCGCCTCTTTTCATACTGGCACGATGTCAACCGGTGGCAATCTGGTATTCGTTGGCGATCTGGATCGACGTTTCAAGGCCTTCGATGTAACTACCGGCGAGATCGTTTGGGAAACTAGACTAGGAACGTCTGTGCAAGGCCACCCTGTTTCCTTCGCTGTAGATGGCAAGCAATATATCGCGGTAACGGCAGCGCTTGGTGGAACTAGCCCGCGTGCAGTACCAGGTGTAATTCTTACTGAGATCAAGTATCCGCGTTCGGGAAATGCAGTCTATGTATTTGCTCTTCCTGACTAGATGCGATTAGTCGCCATGAGCAGAGTTCAACGCCTACAACCACAAGGGGTATTGCTAAAAATGAAATTAAGAAATCATGCATTAGGAATACTTGGGTTGGGCCTGCTCGTTGCCTGCGGCGGTGAGAACGAGATTGAAGGAGAGAGTGCAGTCACTTCTGTTGCCAGCTTCAGCTCACAAGCGGAAGCTGGAGTCCGGGCTTACTCCGCGAACTGCGCGGCCTGCCATGGTGCTAGTCTCGAAGGCAGCGCGCTAGGCCCAATACTAAGCGGGCAAGCATTTCTTGCAAGTTGGGGGATGCAATCGCCGGGTGACTTCTATAACTACATCAAAGCGAACATGCCTCCGGGTGAGAATGCTGCTATTAGCGATAATGACTATATCAATATCGTTGCTCACGTCATGCGCAGAAGCGGAGTCGCCGACAGCAATCCCCTGCTAACAGCAAGTTCCGATTACCCCTTAGCGATCAATATTCCCAATGCAGCGAATTTGATTGTCCCACCGGCAAGCATTGCACCTACCGGTGTAATCCTTCCTGGCACTGTCGAAAATTTTCGGCCGATTCCCGATGCGATGCTCACCAACCCGGCTCCCGGTGACTGGCCGATGTTGCGCCGCAACTATCAGGCCTGGAGCTATAGTCCTCTCGATCAGATCAATGTGGACAACGTGGATGACCTGCGACTGGAATGGGTCTGGAGTATGCACGATGGCGACTCGGAGCCTTCGCCGCTGGTATACGATGGCACCATCTATCTGATCAATCCTAGCAACATAATTCAAGCATTGGATGGGAAGACTGGCGAGCTAATCTGGGAGCATCACGCGGGTCCTGAGGATAGCGAGGACATGCGCAACATCGCGATCTATGAGGATAAGATTATTCACGCCACAACCGATGCTCGATTGTTGGCACTCGATGCACGTACAGGCGAGCCGGTTTGGGAAACAGAAATCGCCGATGGCAGCAAGGGCTTCGGGAATTCCAGCGGGCCTATAGTAGCCGACGGTAAAATCATCCAAGGCCTGTTAGGTTGCTCTCGCTACATCGAGGAAGACTGCTATATCAGCGCAGTAGATGCAGACAATGGTGAGGTGCTATGGCGCTTCAACACCATAGCCAAAAGTGGTGATTCTGGCGGTGATACTTGGGGCAACATAGATGACATATTTCGTGCGGGCGGCGAAACTTGGATTACAGGAAGTTACGATCCTGAGCTAAAAATCACCTATTGGGGAACCGCACAGCAAAAACCATGGATGCCGGCCAGTCGAAATCTCTCCATCTTCGATACCGGTCTATTCACCAATTCCACCGTAGCCATCAATGTAGATGACGGCTCTCTCGATTGGTTTTTTCAGCACGTGCCCGCCGAGGCGCTGGATCTTGACGAGGTGTTCGAACGTGTCCTGATTGACCGTGGCGATGACAAACTCGTTTTCTCAATCGGCAAGCACGGCATTCTGTGGAAGCACGATAGAGTGAGTGGTGAGTTCATCTCCCATCTGGAGACTATCTTCCAGAACGCGTTCACTAACATAGACTCTGTGACTGGGGCTGTAACCTATCGTGACGACATTGCCAATGCGCAACTGGACGAATGGATAAGCGTTTGCCCGAGCACAGCCGGTGGAAAAGACTGGCACTCCATGACCTATCACGAACCTAGCGCGAATCTGATTATTCCTCTGAGTCAGTCTTGCTTGGAAATATCGGCACGAGAAGTGCCGCTTGTGCAGGGTGCCGGTGGCACAGCGGCAAATCGCCGCTGGTTCGAAATGCCAGGTTCAGACGGTAATATGGGCAAACTCGCAGCATATAACGTAGATTCTATGGAAGAGGTCTGGAGTTACGAACAACGAGCGGCTTTCTTGACAGGAACTATATCCACAGCGGGAAACCTTGTGTTCGTCGGCGACCTCGATCGGCGCTTCCGAGCCTTCGATGCGCGTAATGGTGAGATACTCTGGGAGACACGGCTTGGCACATCAGTGCAGGGTCACCCTGTTAGCTTTGCCATAGACGGAAAGCAGTATATTGCAGTGACTACCGCAATGGGTGCGCGCGGAGTTAGTCCACGGACTGTCCCACGAGTTGTTGCGCCGGATATCAGGCATCCGGGCAATGGCAACGCACTGTACGTTTTTAGTCTTTCGGACTAAGATCAGTTAGCAAACAATTCGAGTAAGCCACGCTCAGATTGAATTATCGCCCTACTAACTTTTTCGCGATCCAGTAACAGGACCTATCACCTAGGGGTCGTCGTTATGATGAACTAGAAAAACAACATATTACCTTTATTAAGCAGCAGAAACTTTTCTTTGTCGGTACCGCGGCAAACGATGGCACCATCAATGTTTCACCCAAGGGTTGGGATAGTCTGCGAGTGCTTTTCACTAACCGTATCGCGTGGCTAAACATCACCGGAAGCGGGAACGAGACGGCTACTCATCTGGCACAGAATGAACGCGGGACAATAAAGACATCGGAAACTATTGGCATGAGAAATGCCGGGTCAATGTAGGTGCGCCTAGCCAGATCACCAAAGAAAATTCACGAAAATTCTCTCTTAAGGAATAAATAACCTATGGTTGATGAAGCAGAAAAAACAGCAGAAGAGCCTAAGACAGTTACTGAAGAGAAACCGTCGAATGTCGGTAAGGTCGAGTGGATGGACCTAACTGTTCCAGATGCCGGACAGCTACAAAAATTCTATACCTCAGTGGTAGGCTGGTCCAGCAACGATGTCGACATGGGCTCCTACAGTGACTTTAATCTAAACTTACCGGGGACTGAAGATACAATTGCCGGCGTGTGTCATTCTCGTAGCAACAATGACAATATACCCAGTCAGTGGTTAATCTATGTTCGAGTGGAAAGCGTGGCAGACAGCGCAGAGCGATGCAAAAAAATGGGCGGCGAAGTGTTGGATGGGCCACGCAGAATGGGCGGTAGCAATTTTTGCGTGATCAAAGACCCAGCCGGCGCCGTTATGGCTCTACTATCGGATTAGTCAGCTAAAAATAGTGTAAAAACTTAAAGGCAAATGTCATTGTGGATCGGTCGAATTCGGCGCAAAAGTAGAAAGGATCCAAAAGTACTCAATCGTTGTGATTGTTTATTTTGCGAGCATAAGAGCGTAATCATAGCAACTACATTGCTAGGTGATCTGGGCATGGAGACTAATAACTAGTTTTTTAAATTACGCTACAGAGAATTAATTAACATGAACCCTACAGTAGAAAACATCTTCATAACAAAAACGCGGCGCGAACAGCCGCACGAAATAGAGGCTGCGAAACTCGAGGCCGGAAAAGGCATAGTCGGCGATCGCTATCACGAGCGTGCCTTGGAATTTCTAGCCGTGGGAGATCAAGTGCCATCGAATCACATCAGCGTGATCTCCAAGGAAGAGCTCGCTGGCTTTCTAGAGCGCAACAATGCCGAGATAGACTACGCGGATTTTCGACGCAATGTATTAACCAGCGGCATCGATCTCCGCGAACTGATTGGTAGACAATTTAAACTAGGCAGCGCGTTATGTCAGGGCATTGAAGACTGCGATCCCTGCGTCTTTCTTGCCGCCACCGTCCATCGTTCGGTTCTACCAGAGATGAAGGAGAAGGCCGGCCTGCGAGCGATTATTCTAGAAGACGGCGATTTGAAAGTCGGCGACACAATCACATTGATTGGTGACTAACATGCAACTCTTGAACTCCTTACTAGCCAACCTCAAGACTCGCCCCCACTGGATGAATGCACTGATGCTGTTCTGTGCGTATATGACGTTCATTTATTTACCCTGGGATGTTCTCTTAAAGCCTCTGTCTGAGGATCAAGAGGTGTGGTTCGGTCTACTCTTTACAGGATGGGCTGCCAAGGCCGGCGGCTTACTGCACTGGTACGTTTACGGCGCGGGCTTCTGGGGATTTTGGAAAATGCGTACATGGATGTTCCCATGGGCCGCTCTGTACACTGCACAGATTGCAGCAGGCATGGCTGTTTGGAGCTTTCTCGATGCGCGAGGCGGCGGAGTAACAACCGGCCTGATGGTTGCCATCCCCTTTCTTGCTTTAGCCGTTGCACTGTGGAGAACGAGCTATTTCAAGCCAGCAGAAAAAGCAGCTGAAACTGCCGAGTCCCAATGAAACCTCTTGCCAAAATTATCACTGTCTTCATCTCAGTATTATATGGCGGTGTTGCCATAGCGCAGACCGACGAGCCTTACATCTACATACTCGGTGTTGCACAGGATGCTGGTTACCCACAGATAGGTTGCTATGAAGAACATTGCCTGCCTGGCTGGATTGATCCTAGCTTACGTAGAGGAGCAACATCGATTGCTGTTATCAATCCAGACTCGGGACAGAAATTTCTCTTCGAGGCTACACCGAATCTTCCTTCGCAATTGTATGCGTTAGACCTAGAAGCACCCAATGAGCACTTTCGACTTGCCGGCGTTTTTCTGACTCATGCTCATATCGGACACTATGCCGGCTTGATGTTCTTCGGACACGAGGCGATGTCAGCTTCCAATCAGCCGGTCTACGCCATGCCGCGCATGCTTGGCTTTCTAAAGAACAATGGTCCATGGAGCCAGTTAGTCGAGTTCGAGAATATTCGACTCGGGGCGCTGCAGGAGGCGCAGGCAGAGAGCTTTACCGGAATCAACGTTACACCGTTTCTCGTTCCCCATAGAGACGAGTTTTCCGAGACGGTGGGCTATGAGATAGCAGGACCGAATAAGACCGCTGTATTCATTCCAGATATCAATAAGTGGTCGTTGTGGGATACAGACCTCGCCGAGCTGGTGAGATCTGTGGACTATGCACTGATCGATGCGACTTTCTATGACGATGAGGAGTTGCCCGGTCGCGACATGTCTCAGATTCCGCATCCCTTCGTTTCGGAAAGCATGAGCGCGCTGAGCGAATTATCAAGTGAAGAACGCGCTAAGGTTTGGTTCATACATTTTAACCATACCAATCCCCTACTGAATGCTGAGAGTGAAGAGAGTAGGTTTGTTCGATCGCAGGGATTCAATCTTGCAGCTGAAGGTGTGCGACTCCCACTCTAACAGCAAATCTGCGCTGCTTAGGAATTTCGCAATTTCTCCAACTCTTCCCAGAGCTCATAGGATTTCTCAAGTTGGCTCTGCACTTCCGCCACTTGCTTCAGCGTTTCCTCTACAGACTTTCCACCGTCGTCCTGATTGTCGTAAAACTCAGGTTTAGACATGCGCTGCTCTAACTCAGACTGACTTATTTCAAGCGCTTCTATCTTTGCAGGCAACGCCTCGAGTTCGCGCTGGTCCTTGTAGGAGAGTTTCTTGCTCGGAGCTTTTTTCGGCTCAGGCTTGTCTGTCGACTGCGTGGCCGATGAACCACCGCTGGATTTTTCACTGTCCTCGAAGCTAAATAACTTGCCGCCTTTGCGCGCCCAGTCACTGTAGCCACCGACATATTCACCGATCTTACCATCACCTTCAAACACCATAAGGCTAGTAACCACATTGTCCATGAACTGCCTGTCGTGACTAACCAGTAGTACGGTTCCATCAAACTTCAATAGTATGTCTTCTAGCAACTCCAGGGTCTCGATATCTAGATCGTTGGTCGGTTCGTCTAACACCAGAATGTTTGCTGGTCGGCTAAACACCTTCGCGAGTATCGCCCGGTTCTGCTCACCACCGGAGAGCGCTTTGGCCGGTGTGCGAATTCTATCTGGCGCGAAGAGGAAGTCGCCGAGATAGCTGATCACATGCTTATTCTGGCCATTGATCTCGATGTAGTCCGAACCGCCGCTTACGTTATCGATCAGATTTTTTTCCATGTCGAGGTGTTCGCGTAACTGATCGAAGTAGGCAACCTCTAATTTTGATCCCAGTTTTACGGTGCCTTCCTGAGCAGTCAGTTTGCCCAGTAAGATCTTCAGCAGCGTCGACTTGCCCGCGCCGTTCGCACCGACGATACCTATGCGGTCGCCACGCATGACTGTAGTAGAAAAATCCTTGATAACAACTCGCTCATCAAAACTGTGGCTGATGTCTTCCAGCACCGCCACAATCTTTCCCGAACTCTCAGTGGTGTTCAGCTTAAAATTCGCACTTCCCTCAAGTTCTCTGCGCGCGCCCCTCTCCAGTCGCAAAGCCTCTAATGCACGAACCCTACCCTCGTTACGCGTGCGTCTCGCCTTGATTCCTTGTCGGATCCAGACTTCTTCTTCAGCCAGTTTCTTATCGAATAATTTATTCGCTCTCTCTTCGCTGGCGAGCTGCTGTTCGCGAAAGTCTAGGAATTTCTGAAACGTTCCTTCGAATTCGTATAGGTGTCCTCTATCGATCTCTACGATCTTGTTAACTACATTCTGCAGAAAGGTTCTGTCATGAGTAACGAGCAAGACTGCGCCGTTATATTCCTGCAGTTGCTTCTCTAGCCATTCTATCGCCGGCACGTCGAGGTGATTGGTCGGCTCATCGAGAAGCAAAAATTCTGGCTCTCTTACCAGTGCGCGCGCCAAGGCCACGCGCTTGCGCCAACCACCGGATAATTCCGACATGAGTTTGTCTGCCGGCAATCGAAGTTGTGTAATTACTGTATCTACTTTTTGTCCCAGGCTCCAACCCTGCTTCGCTTCCAACGCACCCTGCACGCGCTCGAGTTTTGCCATGTCGGCATTCTCGTAGTCGGCAATCATGTGATGGTACTGCTTTAGGAGCTCACCCACTTCAGAGAGGCCGCCTGCTACCATGTCATAGACAGATTGCTCGTCGGCTTCGGGTAATGACTGCTCTAGCCACGCCACCTCTACTCCAGGCCTAAGCCAGCGCTCGCCGCTGTCGGGCTGCATCGAACCTGCGATGACTTTCATGAAGGTGGTTTTGCCAGCACCATTACGGCCTAGCAATCCAATTTTACTACCCTTCTTCAGAGTGAAGTTGACTTCATCGAGAAGGATATGAGTACCAAAATTGAGAGCAACTTTATCGAGGCGAACTAGAGGCATGGAATAATTACTTAGATGAAATATTGGTGGCTGCTGGGTCGCCATTCTACCCTAACGATCGCCGAAAAAGTGACCAATTACGAGTCCTTCTGCATTATAAGGTTGCGCTGCAACATAGAGGGATGTTCCCACTTCGGGTTTCCCTGATAGAGTATTTAGGGGCCCTACATCCAGTTTCCCTACAGGTGTCTGGAAGGGAAATGGCGCGTAGTAAAGTATCTAACCTGTTGCTCCCAGCACCTCAGACTAATTGATCGTAACCATTAGTCCATCTATCGTTATTGCCAATACTGGAGAGGAGGTTTCTGTTATTAACGATTCTTGTTAGCTAGTGGGTGCAGAGCATTCGCTGCAGCCCTAACTCAGCTTCTGCCAGGTATTGCCTCCAACATTCGAGTCAACTGCTTTCTCGATAAACTCCATACCGCGCAAGCCATCGGCTATGCCGGGGACTAGCATTGCGTGGGGGTCACACTCACGATTGCTTTTGCGCGCATTCAATTGCTCGGCGATATCTCGATAGAGTGTGGCGAAGGCTTCTAGAAAACCCTCTGGGTGCCCGGCAGGCAGACGCGTCGAATACCCAGTCGTCCCGGGAATACTAGCGTTAGCTCTAGATAGTATTTCCTTACTTCCACCGAGAGTCGTGACGTTCAGGTAATTCGGATTCTCCTGCGACCATTCGATGCCGGCCTTGTCACCATAGAGTCGAATACGTAACGCGTTCTCGTTGCCGGTGGCAATTTGGCTAGACCAGAGGCTGCCTTTGGCGCCATTGTTGAAACGCAGGAGAATATTGGCGTTATCATCCAACTTACGCTTGCCTACGAATGAGTTCAGATCGGCAAGTAGTTCAGTCGTCTTCAAGCCGCTAACGAATTCCACGAGATGAAACGCATGAGTTCCAATATCTCCTATGCAGCCGCCCGCGCCAGCTTTTTCAGGATCGGTTCGCCAGGCTGCCTGTTTCTGATCATCATCTTCGATATTAGTAGCCAGCCAATCTTGCGGATACTCAACCTGCACGACACGAAGTTCGCCAAGCCTGCCTTGTGCTACTAGCTGCCTTGCCAATCGAACCATAGGATAGGCGCTATAGTTATAAGTGACCGCGAACAAGAGTCCGCTAGCATTTGCCAACTCCGCAAGCTCTTCGGCTTGAGCGAGGGTCGCCGTAAGAGGCTTATCGCAGATGACATGAATTCCAGCACGCAGCATTGCGCTCGCGGCAGAGTAATGCAGATGATTAGGGGTGACGATGGTGGCGACTTCTATACCGTCTTCTCGATCGGACTCGGCCACCGCCATGTGTTCGAAACTTTCGTAACTTCGATCGGCGTTTATGCCTAATTCAACCGCCGATGCAGCCGCTCTTGTTGAGTCGCTGCTGAGTGCACCTGCTAGCAATTCGTATCTATCATCCAGTCTCGCGGCTATACGATGCACCTCGCCAATGAATGCGCCCTGTCCGCCACCTACCATACCGAGTCTAAGCTTAGGCTGAACTAAAGTATTGTCCGTCATGGTGTAATCCGTATCAAGGGCTAGTCGATTCCTAGAATTCTTTTATTAGCCGCATCATCGCTGCCGCCATCTGCGAAGTCATCAAAGGCCTTGTCGGTAACGTGGATGATGTGATCACGAATAAATGCAGCGCCCTCTCTGGCTCCGTCTTCGGGATGCTTAAGGCAGCACTCCCATTCCAATACAGCCCAGCCTTCGAAGTCCATAGCAGCTAGTTTCGAGAACATGGCCTTGAAATCTACCTGTCCATCGCCGAGCGAGCGAAATCTTCCTGCGCGATCTACCCAACTCTGATATCCACCATAGACTCCTTGTTTGGCAGTAGAATTGAATTCTGCATCCTTAATATGTACCATCTTTATCCGATCCTGATAAGCATCCATGAACCCAAGATAGTCCAGCTGCTGCAAAACCATGTGGCTTGGATCATAGAGAATATTGCAGCGCGAATGATTATTCACTCTCTCGAGAAACATCTCGAAAGTGATTCCATCATGCAGATCTTCACCGGGGTGAATCTCGTAACATAGGTTTACGCCGGCATCGTCGAAAGCATTCAGTATGGGGAGCCAGCGTTTGGCAAGCTCATCGAATGCAGCCTCGACCAAGCCAGCGGGCCGCTGTGGCCAGGGATAGAAGTAAGGCCAAGCGAGCGCGCCAGAAAATGTAGCATGATCGGTAAGCCCGAGATTCTTGGAAGCCTTTGCCGCTAATAGCATCTGCTCAGCCGCCCATTGCTGTCGGGCTTTCGGATTGCCTCTGACATGCTCGGCAGCAAAGCCGTCGAACATTTCATCGTAGGCTGGATGCACTGCTACCAGCTGTCCTTGAAGGTGGGTAGAAAGCTCTGTGATCTCAACGTTGTGCGCGGCGAGAGTGCCCTTCACCTCGTCACAGTAATCTGCACTCTGCGCTGCTGTCGCTAAGTCGAATAGACGTTCGTCCCAGCTAGGAATCTGAACACCCTTGAATCCACACTCTGCTACCCAGGAGCCAATTGCATCGAGTGAGTTGAAAGGTGATTCATCATCTGCAAATTGCGCCAGAAAAACGGCTGGGCCTTTTATCGTTTTCATAGGTTGCTTTCGCTATCTCTTCGCTAATATTGCAATATTAAATTTATAGGCCGTCTATCTTTAGAACGGCGAATCAGGAAAGTAGTAATCGGCAGCATTCTCTTGAGTGATAAGAGGAGAGCCAAGAATATATTCCCCGCTGACTGGAATCTGTGAGGTGAATTTTAATACTGTTAGCTCCATTGCAGTCTCAATCATGGCTGGCGGATACAGCACATCGACTGGAGTTAGTTCATCACCATCCATAACACGCTTCACCATATCTTTCATGCCGCCACCGCCGACGATAAAGAGATCGCCTTGACGTCTTGCCTGCCGAACCGCCTGAATAACACCAATAGCGATATCGTCATCCTGCGCCCAGACCGCATCGATTTTCGGGAAGCGCGCAAGAAAGTCCTGCATTACACTGAAACCATCGTCTCTGTTCCAGTTTGCGAATTTGTGGTCCAGTACATTGATGTTGCTGCCTTCTAACTCCGTCATGAATCCGTCGAAGCGCTGAGTATCGATTACAGTAGGAATGCCACGCAGCACCACGATGTCGCCAGTATTGTCTAATGCTTCCTTAATATACTCGGCAGACACGCGACCCATTTCTGCATTGTTGCCCGCCACATAGACGTCGGCTATACCCTCTTCGCTCAACCCTCTATCGACTACAGTCACAAAGACACCGCGACGCTTAACATTGCGGACCGGGCCCGTGAGAGGCGCCGATTCGAAAGGTAGAATTACCAGGGCATCGATACTATGGATCGCTACCAAGTCCTCCAAATCGTTTGCCTGCTCGGAAGCGCTGTTTGCCGTTACGAGGACAATATTCAAGTCGGGGTTTTCAGCTTCCAGACGTGCCTTGGATTGCTCTGCATGGAAATTCAGCCCTCCGGCCCAGCCATGAGTCGCCGAAGGTATTGAGACGCCGATAGTGACGGATTGAGCGAACGAGCCCGATGCAATAATCAGTAGAAAGATTGCGAGCAAGATGCGGGTTTTCGATAACACAATAGATGACAGCTTGGATGACATGAATGCTTCCTTCTAATTCTTTGTAGAGTGCGAATCTCGGCCTGGGCCGGGGCGCGGTGGTCAGTATAGCGAATCATAGAATTTCTGCTACCGGTTGAAATGCTAAAAACTGTCAACAAAAATATTTGTGCTTTTGTGCCTCTATTTCAACCCGAAGCGCACGCGTACCCGCGGTTTGGTGCTACTCTTAGCGCCGCTTCAGAAATGACCAGCCTAGTGGTTCAAGAGTCGCCCCGAAAAGCCTGTTCACGAGCGCAGATTCAAGGGTGCCATTTGTCCCCGACTACACCCTCTAAGGATCATGCCCTATGAAAGATCTCACCATCGGCTCCCCAACCAAAGCAATTCTAGCTATGGCTATCCCGGTAGCTGCGGGGATGATCTTTCAGACTCTGTATTTACTAGTAGACCTCTACTTCGTCGCAGCGCTGGGAGAGGACTCAGTTGCCGGAGTTGGCACAGCAGGCACACTATTATTCATGATCATGGCATTGACGCAGGTTTTAGGGGTCAGCGCGGTTGCGCTAATCTCTCAGGCGGTAGGCCGTAAAGATCAGGAACATGCGAATCTAGTTTTCAATCAATCCTTAGTTTTATCTGCCGTCTGCGCCGTGATTACTCTTCTGGGCGGCTATTTACTAGCTGAGTCTTATCTGGCAGCATTACCGCAGACGATGCGGCACTGCGTGAAGGCCTGACATTCCTGTACTGGTTCCTACCTGGCATGGCGTTGCAGTTCGCGATGATGGCGATGGCTTCCTCGCTTAGAGCGACCGGCATCGTTAAGCCAGCAATGATCGTGCAGGTTTTGACGGTGGTACTGAACACGATTCTTGCCCCCATACTGATCGCTGGCTGGGGCCCTGGGCCCGCGCTAGGTGTTCTTGGCGCAGGTCTGGCTAGCACTATTTCTATTACAGTCGGCGTGGGCCTGCTCACCCTGTATTTCTTCAAGTTAGAGAAGTATGTGTCGTTCAGTCCAGCGCTGTGGCGTCCTCGATTCGATATCTGGAGGAAGATGATGGACATCGGCCTTCCGGCGGGCGGCGAAATGCTTTTGTTATTCGTCTATTTCTCTGCGGTTTATTGGCTGATTCAAGACTTCGGCGCACCAGCGCAGGCGGGATTTAGTATCGGTGGGCGCATTATGCAGTCCATATTCATGCCGACTATGGCCATAGCGTTCGCCGTGGGACCCATCATCGGCCAGAATTTCGGAGCGGGTAAAACCGACAGAGTAAGAGAGACCTTCAACAGTGGCATCATTCTTAGCAGTGTAGTCATGTTTGTCACGACAGTTATCATGCAGTGGCGACCCGAAGTACTCGTGATGTTTTTCACCGAAGATGCCGAAGTGATTGAAGTGGGAGCCGTCTTCCTGCAACTGATCTCTCTCAACTTCGTCGCGCAGGGCATAGTCTTTACCTGCTCTGGGGTCTTTCAGGGATTGGGCAATACGCGTCCAGCGCTGCTCAGCTCAGGTGTGCGCGTACTTATCTTCGTTCCAATCGCCGTCTATCTTCGCTATCAGCCAGACTTCAGTATCAATATGGTCTGGTATGTTTCGATATTGTCCGTCACAGCGCAGGCGATTGTGAGCTTTCTTTTAGTGCGTAGAGAGTTTATCCACAAACTAGACACTAGCGAAGGCGAGCTGCCTGTGGAAACCGAACAAACGCTCTAGGGAATCCTCAACTATCGGGAGATTTCCGTTACAACGCATCCTACATCTATGTTGCCACTCCTGAGTTGACAACCACTGGGGGCAGGAATAGTCTGTTGCAACATCAAAAATACATCAAGGACTGAATCCATGAGAAAACTACACTTTGCTGCACTCTCCACAGCCGCTTTATTGCTTAGTTCTACTGCCTTAGCAGGCGACGGCTTCTCACCTGACGAAGCTTTTCAGACTATGCTAAAACTCGAGGGCAAATGGGCTGGCGAAGCTCAGGTTGTTCCAGTTGGCCAAGCTAGGGATGACGCCGCTGTTGCCGCAACTTCAGTCTCGTTTAAGAACATCGGTAATTCTTCAGTGATGCAGACGTTTGCTGCCGGCACTCCTGCTGAGATGGTCAGTATGTACCATCAAAATGGCAAAGAAGAGCTTATTCATACTCACTACTGCGCTATTGGCAATCAGCCATCAATGACTTTCAGAGATTCCGGCGAAGAGGGTGTCATCGACTTCCAGTTCACCAAGGGTACAAATATGGACGTCGAGTCGAGCCCACATGCTCACCACAGCTTCATGCGCATGATCGATGAGGATACATACGAAACTCGTACTGAAAACTGGGGCGGCGGCAAAGTCACTTCGGTTCGCTACACTACAATGAAGCGAGTTGCAGAATAATTCTAACTAACTTCAATCCATAAGAATCAAGGCGCAACTTTTGTTGCGCCTTTTTTTTAGATTCATTTCCTAATTTTTAGAACAGATACATTCCCAGTCCCTCAACAGAACAACACTCATAACATTAAAAAATGTTGACGCCAGCCGGTATCGCTTCGAATCAACTCAATGAAAGTGCACGTAATCTGCTTATTTCGATATGCTTGAACGCACCATTTTTTAGCCCAAATGCATACATAATGAATAGCAACCCCCGCTTTTTCTAGAAAGCGGCTCACAG
>CASQMQ010000021.1 GCA_949430125.1 uncultured Pseudomonadales bacterium | reverse complement strand
CCTGCAAACAACAATGTTTTAGTCAAAACTAATCCCGCTCTTGTTGGTACTCCCGTGCGTGGAATGTCTACGCCCTGCAAGGCCGGGTGATTCTTAATACTCTCTGGAGTGTCGGCATTCGCCACCTGAAACACATGATCACCCGAGTTCATATCGATGGCAGTAATGCGGCCATAGGGAGGCTTAATAACATCCAAGCCTTGCACTCGCGGTACACGCACGCCGAAGGCCATGCTGAAGTCGAGATCTGAATCCGGATCCTTACCTACTGATAAAAGAGCGAGAGCCGTTCTCGAAGGCACGTAGATAATGCCTGTCTCAGGGTCCATTGCCGAACCTTCCCAGTTAGCACCGCCGGTAGACGAAGGCAGACTCAAAACACCTCGTGTGCCATCGGCAGCGTCAACTTGAGACGGAGGCGTATAAAGGTTGGGACCGAAGCGGAAATCTGAAACCGCTTCCATTGCCGCAGCTCGAAGCTCCGGTGTGAAATCGATTATATCGTCTTCCGAAACTCCCTGACGGTCAAATGGCGCTGGCTTGGTTGGGAATGGCTGTGTCGCTGCGTACCATTCACCAGGTACATCGCCTGCCGGAACCGGTAGTTCTTCGATTGGCCATACTGGCTCACCAGTAATTCTGTCGAAAGTGTAAACCCAATTTTGCTTAGTAACTTGCATGACGATCTTGCGACCGTTTGGCAAATCCGCGACTACTGGAGCCGACGGATTGTCCCAGTCCCAGATGTCATGGTGAATTAACTGGAAATGCCACTGCCGCTCTCCAGTCTGTATATCCACCGCAACTAGTGCGTTGGCGAATAGATTGTCACCCGGACGATCACCGCCGTAACGGTCACCTGTTGCCGACTCGACTGGTAGGTAAAGGTGGCCCATCTCTGGGTCGCCTGACATGGTCGCCCAAACACCAGCGTTACCAGTAAATTCAACACCACCATCTAACCACGTTTCAAAACCAACTTCCCCACGCTCTGGAATCGTGTGGAAGGTCCACTTGAGTTCGCCAGTACGCGCATCGTAGGCACGGACATCGCCTTTAACATTCGACTTGGAACGCGGTCGCATACCTACACGGTGTGCCGGTCCTACTACAACCACATCATTCATCACGAACGGAGGCATGGAAGAGCCAATGTCGATGTCGTCGTATCTGTCGTCTTCAGCGTTTCTGAGGCCCATGAACAGGTCTACGCTGCCATTTTCACCAAAATTTGGATCAGGAATACCAGTCTTTGCATCTAATGAAACCAACTGAAATCCTGGAGTAATGCTTAGGATGCGGTCTTCACCGTTGGATCGATAGTGTGACAATCCGCGGCCAGCACCTTTACGAGGAGCATGATCGAATCTCTCACCTTCTTGCGGCCGCCATAGCCACAGTAGTTGTCCGGTAGCGGCGTCTATAGCCCCAACATTTCGCGTATTGCCCATGGTGACATAGAGAACACCATCGATAGCGATAGGTGTAGACGGATTATTAAATTCGGCCGAAGGGCCTATAGGGCCAGTGTTGAAGCTCCATGCGACTGCAAGCTCGCCAACGTTTTCTGCATTGATCTGGTCAAGAGGGGAATAGCGCTGGGCAAATTTACCGCCGTGATGATCCGGCCAGTCTCCCTCGTTAACTGTGGTGCCGGACTGGCTCCAAGCGACTGAGGTGCAGGCTATAGCGCCGACACTCAGGATGAATGATGAAATCAGTCGTTTTATTGCGAACATCTCAGTCTCCAGATAATAATTCTTTAATTCCAGCGCACCCGTTTAAGGAGCCGACTGCGTCGTCTTACCGCTTAAATCACACCCAACAGACACTAAATTCGGGTCATTAATCGCCTGTTATATGCGGGAGGAGGAAGGATAAGCAATCTCTCTCCTACAATCAAGTGCGCTACTGCAGCGTGTTTCCAAAACCATGATAGATATCAGATGCTTAACCAAATATGAATAAGCAGGCTTGTAACTCTTTGTAACGAGTAAAGTCATGCGTCCGCCTACCACTAAAAAACTTCTCTCTACCACTTGCTAGACATCTAAAACGGCTATTTATTCCTAGATTACTGAGATAGACTCAGAGTACAGATTTACTCGGAATTCCGAGACCAGGAGATGAACATGAAGAATACATTCTTACAAAAGTTCCTATTGATAGCCGCTATCGGACTGTTTTCGCAGTTTTCAGTAGCCCAAGACAACCCAGCCAATGCAGCTGCAGCGAAGCAAATTGCTGACATCGTTGCCAGCATTAACCATTTTCCTTCGGATGCTGACAAAATGGCACTCAATGCGATCATCGACGATTCCGCATTGGCAGGCGCTATACACGCTATGGCCAGCGCCGTAGTCAATATCGAGCATGCTACGAATGCGGAAGGCAAAACTGCCATGGCAGCGCTCCAGGCAAGACCGCTTCCTGATCGAGCAAAGGCATTGGCCGGAATTATCGCAAGCCTCAATCACACGGCAAGTGCGGACGCGAAGGCTGAACTAGCACAACTATTCCCATAGAGGGTTAGTTCCAGGAAGTACCCGCTTAACAGGCTCGCCTATCTTGTATAGGTGAGCCTGAATTGATTTAAACTAGAGAGGAAGACATTATGTTTCGCAATTTGTTAAAACTTGCTGGTACCGCCCTACTAGCAGCTGCTGCGGCTGGCGTTAACGCGCAGTCGGACGTATACCATGCAGCCAACCATGACTACACAGTCGTGACGGTAGCTGAAGATCTGGTACAACCATGGTCTATGGCCTGGCTGCCAGGTGGCGATATGCTAATTACAGAAAAACCTGGCCGCCTGAGAGTCGTTCGTGATGGAAGCCTTCTTCCTGAAGCGGTTCCCGGAGTTCCAGATGTATTTTATGAAGGCCAAGGTGGTTTGTTTGACGTATTGCCTCATCCAAATTTCAACGACAACCGTTGGGTCTATCTCACCTATTCCAAGAAAACTGAAGGCAGCTCCGCAACCGCTATTGCGCGCGGTCGTTTTGAGAATGACCGGCTGACCAATGTCGTAGAAATCTTCGAAGCACAAGCAGTCGGCTTTGGACACTACGGCGGCAAGATCGTTTTCGATGACGATGGCTACATGTTCCTAACGCTAGGCGATCGCATGGCTCCTCCGGTTGGAGATGAAGCCGCTCTGCGCGCTCATCCTGCACAGGATCGCAGCAATCACCAGGGCGTTGTTGTGCGTCTGAATGATGATGGCACTGTACCGAATGACAATCCGTTTGTCGGACAGTCAGGCATGCTTCCTGAAATCTGGAGCTACGGTCACCGCAGCCCTCAAGGTCTAGCGATTCACCCGGAGACAGGTGATCTTTGGGAGTCTGAACACGGACCGCAAGGCGGCGATGAAATTAATCGCATCGAACCTGGCAATAACTATGGCTGGCCTGTAGTTGGTCGCGGCGCAAACTATGGCGCATTTGGCAGACCTATCCACGTCGGCATCAGTGAAGAAGGCATGGTACAACCTGCGCAGTTCTGGGTACCGTCAATCGCTACATCGGGCCTCATGGTCTACACAGGCGATAAGTTCCCAATGTGGTATGGCAACATCTTCTCTGGCTCTTTAGTCGGGGAGCAACTTGCTCGCTTACAACTGTCTGACGACTACAGTAACGTAGTTGTAGAAGAAACTCTTGTGTATGACATCGGTCGAATCCGTGACGTGCGCCAGGGTCTTGATGGCTACATCTACTTAGCTGTTTCCGATCGCAACGGCGACCCAACTTCGGTTGTTCGCTTAGAGCCCGCTGACTAAGACCTGCGCTCAATGTTTGTAGAAAAGGGGCCTAGACGGCCCCTTTTTTGTGGCTCAGGATTCTGCTTCCGCCTTTCAGCGAAACTGGCAAGCCTGAAAAGTTTGGCGTCGATGATGCGCAGATTGATCGTGCTATTCGCTCGCTCGAAGAAGGGCATCGTACTAAAGACAAAGAACAACATCTCTGGCAAAAATTCAAAGCCCATTGTGCGACTTCCGTCGCTGCAATGATTCTGTGCTTTATCATTAATATTTTTACTGGAATGGCTGTCTTCTGCTCGGGCTATGTAGCATCCGCCTTGGGCCTATTTCTGCTAGGGCACTATGCCGGTGTTCGTTTTGCGCCAGAGTTTGTTGAGATGACTCTGGAGCGAAGTAGTGGATTCGCGCGAAATTACTACGAAGACCAACACATGGACGATAAAATATGGCGCTCAACGTCTGGGATAGTTCGGGCCTTTTAGAATCTGATGGCTTGCTACCCTTCGCTAACAACACCCTTAAAATTGAGTGCCAGAAAACTGACTCCGTGCTGGGAATATTCAAGACATCAGTGAAAAAAATCGAATTCAGCGTGGAGCATATTCGTCAAGTACGAATAGAACGCAAGATGTTCGGTTCAGAACTCGTCTTACAAGGTAGCAGTCTTCGCATTTTTAGAAATTTGTCGGGCAGTACGGAAGGAGATTTCTCAATCAAAATTAATCGCCAGTCACAACTAGCCGCGCTGAATCTTATCGAAGGAATTACAGCAGCCAAGGGCTAAAAGAGCTAGCTCAAGAACTTTTCAGAGCAGCTGCTGAGATTCTCGCGGCTTTGCCTAAACTGGAATTATTCGAGTATCGTCTATTTCCCCATTATACCGCTGTAAATCATCTGAAAAATTTGGGTGCTCCAGCGCAACAAACTTTGCGTCTGATTCTGAGCAAACAGAATCAAAAGGCTATAACCCCCGCTCCTCGAACGACGCACCACCTTAATCTAGCCTATTCGCAACTTAAGCATCATACTCAATGGCATCCGCACGATGTGCATACTCAACAGTATTCTATACTAGCAAATATGAACGAGTATCAGAGAAGAGCAAAGGACCCTGGATGAACGAATTACAAATATTGAAGAGCGATATTACGCAAAGCCGATTAGTTGAATCGGAATTGGATACGGGCACTCCCCTCGTGGCCGGCGAGGTTTTATTGAAGGTGGATAAGTTTGGATTCAGCGCAAACAACGTTACCTATGCCGCAGCCGGCGATCAATTAGGCTACTGGCAGTTCTTCCCAGCCTCGAACAACGAGACTGAAACTTGGGGCATCATTCCTGTATGGGGATTCGCCGATGTGGTGGCTAGCAGCGCAGAGGGCGTCGACGCCGGTGAGCGAATATTTGGTTACTACCCTACCAATAGTTACCTGAAGATGCAGAGCGTAAAGGTGTTAGAAAACCGGCTGATTGATGGCTCCGATCACCGATCCAAATTGCCGCCGGGTTACAACACTTATCGAAGAGTGGGCAAGGAGGCAGACTATGACAGCAACATGGACAATATGCGTATGCTCTTGTGGCCCTTGTATATTACCTCATTCTGCTTATGGGACAGCCTGCAACACAATGACTGGCATGGCGCAAAGCAAGTTATCGTTATTAGTGCTTCGAGCAAGACCAGCATTGGACTGGGCTACGCACTAGCCGCAGACACCGATGCCCCCACTTCGATTGGCCTCACCTCAAAGCGTAATCAAGAATGGGTTGCGGGCCTTGAATTGTATGACGCCACGATCAACTATGACGCGTTAGGAGAAATCGACGCATCGATACCTACGGTGATTGTGGACATGTCAGGCAACTCGCAATTACTAGCGGACATATACGCACATCTCGGCGACAGCTTAGTTCATTGCCTAAACGTAGGACTAACACACTGGAGCGAAGGCGGAAAAGATACAGGCATCCCGGCGGATAGGAGAGAGTTCTTCTTCGCGCCCAGCCATATTCAAATGCGCATAAAAGAATGGGGGCACGAAGGATTCGACTCCAAGTCATCACAATTCATCTATGACTCATGTAAACGCAGCGCCCACTGGATAAAAGTTGAGAAGTTGGACGGTGTTGAGGAACTCGCCGACATTTATGCTGATTTCTGTGCGGGAAAATTACCGCCCAAGAAAGCCTTAGTGATAGAACTATAGACTGGCAACAATTTACTTATGTCTGATCAGAAGACTTTTCCCGATTACAAATTGAAGAGCGGTTGGAACGCGCTACTGCCTGCGCGTGCCGCAAGGCCTGCTCTGGAAAAAGATATCTCTGTCGATGTGCTAATCATCGGCGCTGGATGGACCGGAATATCCGCCGCTAAACGTTGGCATAGCCTGTCTCCTGAAGCTGGTATTGCCTTGATAGATGCCAGTGAAATTGGCGAAGGCAATCCCGGACGAAATTCTGGTTTCTTATTGCAGATCGCGCTAGGCGAGGATGCCAATCCAGATCAGATAGATAAGATGAATCTCTGCAACAGCCTCACAGCAAGCACCATGGCAGAAATCCTCGCCGAGATTGATGCCTCCGGTCACGAGGTAGACATAACCAAGACCGGAACCTATCGCGCAGCCGCTAGTGAAATTGGACTGAAGTCGCTGCAAAATTATCGCGCCTTCCTCGAAGCTGCTGATCTCGAGTATGAAAGCTTAGATGCGACTGCACTTAGATCAAGAATAGGTTCGGACTTTTATCAGGAGGGACTCTATTCTCCCGACTGCTACCTCGCACAACCTGCAGCAGCGATCCGCGCGCTCGCGTCACTTCTGCCCGAATCGGTACAACTATTTGAGAATACAGCTGCGCTGAAACTAGCTCAGCAATCTGGAGGGTGGCAGGTGCAGACGCCGAACGGCGTAATCACTGCACGTAAACTAGTGCTGGCTAACAATGCCTTCAGCAAGGAGCTAGGTATTGGCCGCTCTCGCCTAGTGGCGATGCATACTTATGCTGGCTTAACTCCAGTATTAGAGAAGTCGGTATTGGATGAACTGGGCAGCGATGGGAGCTGGGGGCTACTCCCTACTCATCGACTTGGCAGCACTCTGCGTCGAACCACCGATGGAAGGCTGATGGTGCGCTCTATGCATAGTTATGAGAAGGAAGCGCATCGAGAAAAGATCATCGGTGGACTCCAACACCGCCTCAAGAAGCGCTTTCCGCAATTGCCGAGTTTGGACTTCGAACACTACTGGGGCGGCGCTGTCGGTTTTACTTTCAATGGGGGTGCTGTGTGGGGCGAATTTGAGCCCGGGCTCTATGTATCAGCAGGCTGCAACGGTGGCGGAACAGTTAAGGGGACTCTCCTAGGAAAGCTGCTCGCCGAAGCAGCTCATGGTATGAAGGTGCCAAATGTCCCTAAATTATTTGGCCAAGCTAGCTGGATGCCTCCAGAGCCCTACCGCAAAGTTGGCTACAAGATAGCCGCCTCAGTCGAAAGTCACTTAGGCCGACACGAGCTGTAAGAAACCATCTGCTGACTGTCTATTGTATCGCCGGCTCAACTAGTACAGATGGCTGGGCAGCACCTAAGTAATCGTAAAAAACACGCACAAGAATTAACCCGTGGAACCCACCGGTTATATAGACCGCACTGCAGGGCTAATCAGTGTCCAGCTTTCTTTAGCGATCCGTTTTGTATTATAGACAAGACAAAAAGATCACTTTTGACTACACTCTTAGCGTTCGGATTTTCGACTGCAACAATGGTAACGAGGTTAATCATGTCTAAGAGAGTACTTACCGCATCAATTACAGCGCTTGTTCTACTTTTATCTGGCAGCTTATTGAATGCCGCAGAAATAAAGCTGGTCCGCTTTGGCCCTGTAGGCGAAGAGCGTCCGGGCATAGTCGATGCACAGGGTCAGATTCGTGACCTTTCAGCGCATATCGACGATATAACTCCCAACACGTTATCCGAGGCTTCACTCGAAGAAATTGCGCAAATTCCAATGAGTGAATTGCCTGTCGTTCAGGGCAATCCTCGACTCGGAGTGCCAGTTACTGGCACAGGCAAGATCGTCGCCATCGGTTTCAACTATGTGAATCACGCAGCGGAAATGGCAGTAGAGCTACCTACCGAACCGCTCGTATTCATGAAGGCCACCTCAGCTTTGACAGGCCCTTTCGATAATGTGATTCAGCCGCGCAATGGTCATAAGCTCGACTACGAATCAGAACTCGTCATTGTGATTGGCCGCCGCACTCAATATATATCTGAGAGTGAAGTGTTCGATTACATCGCGGGCTTTACCGTTGGACACGACGTTTCCGAACGTGCCTTTCAGCGCGAGCGTGGCGGACAATTCACGAAGGGAAAGAGCGCCGATACGTTCGCACCTGTGGGGCCCTATCTGGTGACTCCCGACAATATCAATGACGTGCAGAACCTTTCTATCTGGTCAGAAGTGAACGGAGAAATGCGCCAACAAGGCTCCACCGCCGACATGGTCTTCGGTGTGAAGGAAATTGTTAGTCACCTCAGCCAGTTCATGACGCTCCATCCTGGTGATCTTATCTTTACAGGAACACCAGCTGGCGTAGGCGATGCAATGGTTCCACCAAGTTATCTAAAACCGGGAGATGTTGTTCGCGTTGGCATTGAAGGCCTGGAGTTCCAGCGACAAACTATTGTGGCACCGCGCTAGCTCCTGCTTATCCATATCTGATCTATCCAGCCCTAATCTGTTTGACTATTCTAAGCCGAATACAAATAGGGTTTGCCCTCCAGTAATCGCAACGCGCTGATTGCCATCCACGGAGAACCCCATGGGATTGGTGCGAATGTGCGCACCGGAATTAAAAAACCAGAGAGGGTCTCCATCTTCAGCATCCAAGGCGAAGAAATTGCCCTCGTTACTGGCACCAAACACCAGGCCTCCTGCTGTCGCCATCACGCCTGACCAGGGCGGAGTCTGCAACTCGAACTCCCACTGCTGCTCGCCTGTCATCACATCAAGCGCCAAGATAGCTCCAGATGCATCATCACCGTCCAATGGCTGTTCGCCTCCACCTAAGAATGGCATGCCCGGCTCGTACTCCACATCAGACTTGAAGTAGATTGCACCCATGCGGCGATTCGGTACGAAGAACTGTTCGGTCTGCGGATTGTACGAGGGAGAGAACCAGTTGGTAGCACCTTGAAGGCTAGGCCAAACCAAGTTCCCTTCGCGCATTGGCTCTGTATTGGGAATTACTATTGGCCTGCCGTTATCATCTATACCTTCAGACCATGTCTGGAATGAATACTCTTCACCTAACAGATACTCTCCGGTTTCTCGATCCAGTAAATAATAGAACGCATTGCGGTTAGCCAAAGCAAGGAGCTTGCGTTGCTGACCTTCGAACTCACCATCAACCAACACGGGAATCTGATTAGCATCCCAATCATGAGTATCATGCGGTGTGTATTGAAAGAACCATTTCATCTCGCCGGTATCTGGATCTAGCGCCAACACCGCGCAGGTAAACAGATTGTCCCCGGGGCGAAGGTCGCCGTTCCAATCTGGCGCCGGATTTCCTGTAGTCCAATACAATAAGTCCAGCTCTGGATCGTAGGAGCCAGTTAGCCAAGTGGAACCACCACCGGTCTGCCAGTCGTCGCCCTGCCAGGTTTCACTGCCAGGCTCGCTAGGTGCAGGGACAGTAAATGTCCGCCACAGGCGTTCGCCCGTCTCGGAATGGTAGGCGTCGATATAACCGCGCACACCGGCTTCAGCACCGCTCACACCCACCACAATTTTTCCATCCAACGCCAGCGGAGCCAGAGTAAGCGAAAAGCCCACGTCGTTATCCGCCACCGTAGTCTCCCAACGCACGGCACCGGTCCGTGCATCGAGAGCGAAGAGGCGCGCATCTAACGTGGCCACATACACTTTGTCATCTAACAGGGCGACACCGCGATTAATTCGTGGAAAACCGATATTTAAAACGTCGTTGGTAATGTCCGGAACGAAATGCCACAACACCCTACCCGTGCGCGTGTCCAGAGCGGTCACGCTGCTAGGCGATTCCGTTATATACATGACATCACCCGCCACAAGAGGTGTCGTTTCTTGCAGAGCCGCCCCGCTTATTCCTGTAGGCTGCATCTGATACGCCCACATCACTTTCAGCTGATCCACGTTGACTGTATTGATCTGGCTCAGCGGAGAGAACCGCTGCGACTTGTATCCACCGGAATAAGAAAGCCAGTCTGCACCGTTTTTCTCATCAGCGAGAAGTGCCTCGAAGGGTGTGTCGGCTAGAACAGTGCTGCTTCCTAAACAGAGAAGGAAGAATGCAGAGAACAACTTGGTTTTTGATAATAACGATAACTTCATTTCATTCTTCTCCAATCTTTATTTCAGACTCATGAGGTAGGACACCACATCGTCTATCTGTTTCTCGTTTAACACAGAGTTGTAGCCCGGCATAAGAGAATGCCCTTCTACCTTTTCGTAACTGATCAACTCGGATTTTTCAAAGGAAACTATCTCACCCGCCATAT
Source organism: uncultured Pseudomonadales bacterium (assembly GCA_949430125.1). Lineage (GTDB taxonomy): Bacteria > Pseudomonadota > Gammaproteobacteria > Pseudomonadales > Pseudohongiellaceae > UBA9145. The sequence continues at coordinate 7,519 of CASQMQ010000021.1, read as the reverse complement.
CGCGCATCTGTACGGTGAAGGCATCTTCGTTGATGCGCATACCTTCGTAAGTTCCAAGCTCTGAAACGATACGCACAGTCAGAAAGGCTTGTAGCGAACCGCGAAAGCGATCCACCAAACGCGGTTGATCTGCCTCGGGACTGGTTACTGAACGGCGAAGATACGCTGCGGTGCGTCGTTGACCTACATTACTGAGTTCCGGACCGATACCGAAGCCCACTCCATTTAGAATATGGCAGCTAGAGCAGTTGCCGATGCTTCTATACACCTGCGCCCCTGCTATCGCGTCACCGGGCATTTCTTCCGAGGGCAGTTCACCCAAACTGCGAACATAGGCCGCCACATCAGGCCCATCCTGACCACGCAGTTGCCGCGAGCCTGGCATGCCTGTTCCGGGAATGCCGCCTACGATCAGTGAAACGAGAGCGGCGTCATCCGGGGCGTGAACAAGATTTGGCCGCGTAAGACTCGGGCCCTCAGACCCTTCCCCCAGCATGCCGTGGCAGCGGGCACAGAGAGTTTGAAAGAGTTGCTGCCCATTTTCCAGATTCTGCGCAGAGGCCAGCAGCGGTGAAAGTAACAAAAAACCCGACACGATAAGCCCAGAGAAACGACTAAGGTATTTCTTAAGGAGCACGGAGAACCTCCCGATATTTTTCTTGATAGACAATTGAACGAATTCCCTAAAAGTACACTAGAAACCTGTTTTGGGCCATGCTTATACCGCCGCGGTGGTTATATTCAGAGGATGGCAATCGTCGCTACAAGACTTGTAGTCAACGGTGTGCTGGAAACGAGATTGAGTCAAGACGCGCTCCTCAATCTGAATTACAATTGACTAGACGTTGATAAAGACAATGCGTTCGAGCAGGCGTATTCTCAGCTCATCGCGAAGCTTAGACGCAGGTTTCGCCTCTAGAGGCTCCATCAACTAAACTATTTCTTGAGAGAAAGAGAGAGTCATGACTCCCACCAAGCCCATCTACATCTCCTACGCAGGTCCATCTCTGCTAGAAACACCCTTATTGAATAAGGGCTCGGCTTTCTCCGGGAGGGAGCGCCTCAATTTCAATCTTATCGGACTCTTGCCACCACGCTATGAGAATATCGAGGAACAGGTAAAGCGCGCTTACATGCAGTACAAGAGCTTCGATCAACCAATCAACAAACACATCTATCTGCGCGCAGTGCAGGACAACAATGAAACCCTGTTTTATCGATTGCTGAATGAACATCTTGTCGAGATGCTGCCGATCATTTACACACCCACTGTGGGTGAGGCTTGCGAGCACTTCTCTGATATCTACCGCAGTGCCCGCGGCATTATTGCGTCCTATGAAGAACGACAGTTTATGGATGAGATATTGCGCAGTGTCACCAAGGATAGGGTCAAGGTAATTGTTGTAACCGACGGCGAACGCGTGCTTGGCCTAGGTGATCAAGGTGTTGGCGGCATGGGCATCGCCATTGGAAAATTATCTATCTATACCTCCTGCGGTGGAATCAGCCCCGCTTACACGCTACCTGTGGCCCTAGATGTAGGAACCAACAATAAGACACTACTGGACGACCCTTATTACATGGGCACGCGCCATCCACGCATAGAAAAAGCTGAATATGACGCCTTCGTTGATGACTTTATCAATGCCGCACAAAAACGCTGGCCTGGCGTGCTGATTCAGTTTGAAGACTTTGCACAACCGAATGCAATGCCGATATTACAGCGACATCGCGAAAACGTCTGCTGTTTTAACGATGACATTCAGGGCACCGCAGCAGTGACTTTGGGAACCCTACTCTCAGCGTGCCGAAAGAAAGGCGAAGCACTGCGTGATCAGAAAGTCGTATTCGTGGGCTCTGGCTCAGCGGGCTGCGGCATAGCCGAACTCATTATCAACGCGATGGTTATCGAAGGCCTCACGGGTGCACAAGCACGTGCCAGGGTGTTCATGGTCGACCGCTTCGGCCTGCTAACCCAGGGCATGACCGATTTGCTCGATTTTCAAGAACGCTTGGCACAATCATCATCCGCTGTAAAAGAGTGGAAACTTACTTCGGACAGTGACTATGCCAACCTGATGGATGTAATCAGCAATACTGAAGCAAGCATACTTATCGGTGTCTCAGGCAAACCCGGGCTGTTCACCGAAGAAGTGATTCGGCAGATGCTCGCAGGTTGCCCTCGCCCGATCATCCTACCGCTAAGCAACCCATCTCAACATGTGGAAGCACATCCGCAGGACGTAGTAGCTTGGACTGACGGCAAAGCTATTGTTGCCACCGGCAGCCCATTCGAGGAAGTCGAACACAACGGTGAAGCTTTTGAAATTTCACAATGTAACAATAGTTATGTTTTCCCAGGCGTCGGCCTCGGCGTTATTTCCTGTAAAGCCAGGCTAGTGAGCGACGAGATGTTGATGGTCGCCAGTACGACTCTAGCCGAACTGTCGCCGGGGCAAGAAGACCAATCCAGCGCAGTACTGCCTCCGCTGACAGCGTTGCCACAGATCAGCCGCAAGATTGCATTTGCGGTTGCCAAGACTGCAATTGCGCAGGACCTTGCGCGGGAAATGACTGACGATGAACTGCTTGCCTCGATCGAGCGCAACTTCTGGACACCGGTCTATAGGGAATATCGCAGAATTGCTTAATGCTGGGTAGGTTGGATTTATCTGCAAGCTCCTAAGCAACTAGCAGCATCTGCGATTCCTCGATGATTTTGATGCCGGTGTTGTTGGGTATCGCGCTGGTGACCAAGGTCTTGATACGACCGGCTGACCCCAGCATCACTCGCCGAACTGAACCTTGGCAAGTAATTCCGCGATCTCACCCTCTTGTCAGTACCGACATATGTACTCCTTGAATACAATTAGACCTGCTACTTCGCCGGCACTTTTATAAAAACAAATGTGAAAATAAAAAGGCCTAGTACTTTGAGTCGATTTTAGTGAGTCGTCGCATTCGGTGGCGCTGCTCCACCCTCACCAAATACCTGTTCAACATCTATTTGATCGAAACTGTAGTTCGCACTACAAAACTCACAACTCACCGAGATCTCTCCTTCGCTCTCAAGTATCTCGCTTGCCTCGGCTTTGCCTAGAGAAAGCAACATCGCAGCGGTGCGTTCTCGCGAGCAGCTACAAGCAAACTTGATAGTGCGAGAATCAAAGAGTCGTAATGTTTCTTCATTAAAGAGTCGCCGCAAGAGATCACCTAAAGCTAGTCTTTGCAATTCGTCATCGGTGACGGTGGCAGCCAAATGCAATACGCGATCCCAAGCATCGTCGTCTTTAAGCTTGCCCGGTATTTTTTGGATCAACATGCCACTTGCATTTTTCGCGTCGCAGGTTAAGCAAAAATGTGTAGGCAGCTGTTCGGATGTGGCGAAATAGTACTCCAGCGCGTCCGACAGCTTTATACCGCGCAGTGGTGCGATTCCTTGATGGGGCTCAGCACCTTCCGTTTTAATGGTGATCACCAAAACGTCACTACCAAATATCTGCTGGATATCCGCTTGCTCATCAATCTCGCCTACCTGCCTAGCAGTGCCTCTGATCTCATGTTTTGAGTTTGCCTCTACAACCAGAAGCTCCAGCGGCCCTGTGCCGCGAATCTGAAGGGTAACGCTCCCTTCGATCTTAAGTGTGTCCACCAAAAGGGCGACTACTACCAACGCCTCCCCTAATAAGCTTAATCCCCTCCCCTCTAACCCCCCTTGCTGGGCAATCTCTTGCCAGGATTGATCTAATGAGACGTGTTGGCCACGAATAGGGTGATCTTCAAAAAGGAAACGTTGGCTTTGATCAGAATTATTCATGACTGTCCTTGGAGCAGAAACCGAAACCTGGATTCCACTTTTACATAGTAATTTGATGACTCAAATAGAAGAGAAACAGAGGATGGATGATATTGCATTAGAGCATGCTGCCATCACAAAAAAGGGCCTAACAATTATACGCTACAGCACTTTACTCTGCCCCACTTAATTGGGACCTACTTCAGCCACGGGATGTGATGAGCCGATTTCAAAGTGAACCCATAGACAGAATCAGCCTGCTATCTACGCTTTACCTTTTATCCGCTGGGCGATAGCCATTACATTCAGGTTCTCAAACACAAAATACCCTATCCCTAGCCATCTAATTTCACCTCGACCCTACTATATATCCCCTTTCAATCTCTAATTGTGTAAAACTAAAATCCCCAAAACGTGCTGTACCTTGCTACTAAGAAGGGACTTATAGTGATAGAAAGCAAATTGAGTGACCGCGCCAAGCCTTTGGCAAAATTCCTGATGCCCCGCCTGCTAGCTAGTGGTTTTCTTGTATTACTGCCTACACCTGCCCTTGCCCAAACTCCCGGCGGATATTCACCGTTGAACAAGCGGAGCAAGGAGAAGCAGTCTATGAGGAGCAGTGCGCGGTTTGCCACGGCTATAACCTAGAGGGTTTCGAATTCGTACCGAGCCTCAGCGGAAACTTCTTCAGTCGTCGATGGGGCGATAGGCCAATTTCCGATCTGGCGAACAGCCTACAGCGAATGCCGCCGACACAACCTGGTGGGCTCGGCCAGCAGATTAATAGCCAGCTTATCGCCTTTTTACTGCAGCGTAATGGCGTAGAGGCAGGCGCTACTCCCCTGCCGTTAGCAATGGCGGATCTTAATGGCCTCACAATTCCTGCTCAACCCTTAGTTGCTACCGAATTGAATCCGAGCGACCCCAGCTACGACACAAACGGACCCTTGGTTCCTGTAAGTCGGTTAAATAGACTGACCCCGGTTACCAATGCCATGTTATTGAACCCTCCGGCTGACGACTGGCTGATATGGCGACGTACGCACGAGAATCTTGGACATAGCCCGCTCGATCAAATCAACAAGAGCAATGTTTCGGACTTAGAGGCTGTCTGGACCTGGTCGCTACCGTCCGGTGCCAATATGATGACACCGCTGGTGCACGATGGTGTTCTCTTTTCCTATAGCAATGGTGATGTAGTGCAAGCCTTCGATGCGACAAATGGTGATTTATTGTGGAGCTACCAGAGAGAGTTAGATGACGGTGTGCGACCTAGCTCAAAGAAGGGTGTCGCAATATTTGATGACAAAATTATTGTTCCCACCTCCGATGTTCACATTCTAGCGCTGGAAGCAAAAACTGGCAGGTTAATCTGGGATCATGAAATTGACACCCAAGGTGAAACCGATTTTCAGCTCAAGTCTGCCCCCATGGTGGTAAATGGCAAGGCCATTATTGGGATGACCGGTCAGACCTCTGTAGCTGGGGGCAATTTTATTGTTGCAATCGATCTGAAATCTGGTGAAGAAGACTGGCGCTTCTACACCATCGCTAGGCCAGATGAGCCAGGCGGTAATAGCTGGAACAACCTGTCACTCGAGGAACGCACTGGCGGATCTGTTTGGAACCCTGGCAGCTATGATGCCGAACTGAATCTGCTTTATTTCGGACCCGCACCAACTTATGACACCAACTCTCTGAGAGTAAGGAGCGATGCGCCCGGTGTAACAACCGATGCACTGTATACCAACTCTACCATCGCATTGAATGCCGATACTGGCGAATTGGTTTGGCATTATCAACACATGCCGAACGATCAACTCGACCACGATTGGGCTTACGAGAGACAAATCATAACGCTGCCGGTAGATGGCGTGATGCGTAAAGCAATTGTCACCGGCGGCAAGGAAGCCATCTTCGAAGCGGTGGACGCCGCCACCGGCGACTATCTGTTTTCCATAGATCTAGATATGCAAAATGTCATTGCAGAAATCGACCCGCGAACCGGAGCGAAGACACTGACTCAGCAATCAATCCCGGAACCGGGCCAAGTATTGGACGGGCTATCCTTGAACGGTATCTGCCCCGATGCATTGGGCGCGCGCAACATGCAATCCTCCTCTTACAACCCCGCCACCGGCATCTTGTATATTCCCATGCAGGACACCTGCATCAACAACCTCACCGGGCGACGCTGGCAAAAGTATCCCGATGCGTCCACCGATGGTCTTTGGGGAATGGTAAAGGCGATCGACCTAGAAACCCGTGAAGTAATTTGGACGAAAAGACAATTCGCGCCGCCCGCCAGTGGCAATCTCACTACCGATAGCGGCTTGTTGTTTAGCGGTTCGGTTGATCGTTATTTTAGAGCTGTCGATCAATCCGATGGCTCAGTGCTATGGCAACAGAGACTAGACAATTCTCCTAGTTCCTATCCGATCACCTATCGAGTTGATGGAAAACAGTATGTTGCTGTAGCAACAAATGCAGGAAGTTTCCTCGCCAACAATATGGAACGTACTGCCGGTATAAATAATCCGCCATCAGGCGCTACTCTATGGGTGTTTGCGCTGCCGTCTAACTGATTTTCTATACTGTGGTCTAGTTATTACTGACACAGCTTTAGAATACTTGGTTAGAAAATAGACAGATTCAACTATTAGCGTCATTTATCCACGTGACGTACCGATGGTTATCTATCAAACTTAGAAATCAATCAAAGACACATCACGTTTGGAGAAAAAATGATTCACAGCAGCCTACTTCCTGATATCACTGTACCGGATACACTATTAACTCCATTTGTCTTGCAGCATGCGCAGCGGCTTTCGAGCGAGCCTGCGCTGGTGGAAGGCAGTACAGGGCGTTCGTTGACTTACGCAGAATTCTCCAAGCAAGTGAAAGCCTTAGCTGGTGGTCTCCAGCAACGTGGCTTTGGTAAAGGGGACGTGCTCGCCATAATGGCGCCTAACGTTCCCGAGTATGCAGTGGCTTTTCATGGAACTGCGTGGGCGGGTAGTACAGTCACTACAGTTAACCCCACCTATACAGCCCATGAAGTAAAACATCAGCTGAAAGATTCTGGTGCAAAATTACTGGTCACTGTATCGATGTTTCTGTCAGTGGCGCAAGAAGCTGTTGAGGGGACCGATGTCGAGGAAATCTTCACTATCGATCCCAGCGATGTCGCATCACTTTCCTCGCTAGCTGGTGAAGCCATTAGAAGATCAGGTCGAAGTCTCTCCTGATGACATTGTAGCTTTGCCTTATTCTTCTGGAACTACTGGCTTGTCTAAGGGTGTCATGTTGAGCCATCGCAATCTTGTGGCAAATTTGCTTCAAACCTCTGCAATGTTACCTATCGCGGAAGGCGAAACGATTCTTTCCTTCCTGCCGTTTTTTCATATCTATGGAATGCAGGTACTAATGAATAGTGCTCTAGCACAGGGAGGCAAAGTTGTAACGATGGCGCGCTTCGATTTGGAGCAATTCCTCCAACTCTCGCAGGATCACAAGATAACTCGAGCATTCGTTGCTCCTCCTATTGTGCTTGCTCTGGCTAAACATCCGCTCGGTAGCGAATTATGATTTGAGTACGTTGCAGTCTGTATTCAGTGGTGCAGCTCCGTTGGGTGCTGAGCTTGCTGAGGAAGCCGCAACTCGCCTAGGCTGTGAAGTTGTTCAAGGATATGGTATGACGGAATTATCTCCTGTGAGTCATAC
>CASQMQ010000020.1 GCA_949430125.1 uncultured Pseudomonadales bacterium | reverse complement strand
CCTCGTGCATTAGCCGAAGGGAGAACAATTTCATCGGCATGTACATATGGGTGGCGAAGAAATATTTGTTATCAGCGGTGAGTTTATCGATGAGCATGGGCGCTATCAAACCGGCACAGGGATACGCGGTCCACACATCAGCACGCACACACACTATGTTGAAGAAGAAACCTTGCTATGGGTGAAGGTTGGCCATCTGCCTGCCTGGGATGGGTAGTACAGAATTGCTACGTCCTAGATAGAATTGTCTGAAGATGAGCAGTCTTCTCCTCAATTGTCATCCCTGCTATTCTGGCCTAACTATTACTGAGTAGAGGATGGCGCCATGAATTATTTCTCCAGTACTACGAACCGATTTTTTCAACAACTCTGCGTCGTAGTAGCACTAAGTGTTCTAAGCATCAGTGCAGTAGCACAAAATTCCGCGGAGGAAGAAGCAGCAGTTGCTGGGGCAATGGGAGCGATGGATGCATTCATGCTGGGCTTCAACTCGCGAGATCCGCAGGCATGGGCCGCTTCATTGAACTACCCACATGTTCGATTTGCCAGCGGTACTGTAACTGTCTGGGACAGTGCGGAAGAGTTTTCGCAAACCCTCGCCTTCGAATCTTTGCCAGCATCTGGGTGGGATCACTCTCATTGGCTGACCCGAGACGTGGTTTTGGTTTCATCCGCGAAAGTGCATATCGCTACGGTATTCCAGCGCTTCAACAGCGACAACGAGGTTCTCTTTACCTATGAGTCGTTGTATATAGTCACGAAAGTAGATGGTCATTGGGGTACGCAAGCTAGATCGAGTTTGGCGCCTTAAATTTTTCTAGAGCTATTTGGAATGAAAAATATCCGCGCCTTGGTCTGAACACTTGTAATTAAGGAATAATCTATTTAAACCAAAATTCAATCTCGCAGGTGTCTTCTAGAAACTCGGCACTGTGTTCTTGTTGAGCGGGAACGTGGTACCACTGACCAGCAGAAATAGTTTCAGTTGCGGCATCAACGGTTAGCTTCAGCTCTCCCTTGGTTATCACGCCAACATTGTCAGTATCGTGTTGGTGCGGTTCGATGACGGTGCCGGCAGGGTAAGTAGCAAATAGCACATCACAGTTCTCAGCGGACAACTTCCTCGCATCGAAGCGACCGCTGAACTTTGGGAGATTGCAGATTAGGTCAGGGTAGTACTCAGATAAAGCCATGGTGGCCTCCGAATTTTACTATTGAGAGGTGTTCCATCGTAACATGCAGGAGTGAATGCGCGGGAAGCCTTGAAAATAAAGGGCTGAGGCTATAAGTTCAACCTTCTCAAGACTAGCTCTGATTCGGCGCAATGAGAATAAGTTGTGCTAATGTAGTGAGTTACATCAACAAAATTTCCCGTTAGACTAGGTGACGTCATCTATAGGAGCTGCGCAAATGGCCATTATCGCGATAATTAACCTGATTTTCTTCTCGGCCTTAGTGAGCCTGCTCTACCAGCTCTCAAAAAATAAATCTTTTACGCTTTCCCGCCGCGTGTTCATGGGCCTCGTTGGTGGCAGTGTATTCGGAATGTATCTGCAGCTAGCGTTCGGCGCGAACCTTGCAGTCATGGATGCCACACTGGAGTGGACAAATGTAATCGCGAACGGCTACGTCGCGTTACTGCGTATGATGATCATGCCGCTTATCCTAATCACTATGATCGCCGCCGTTCTGAAGGTGGAAGAGATTAAATCGCTGGGTAAGATTGGTGGCACGGTGGTCGGAACTTTGATCGTAACCACTGTAATCGCCGCGCTTATCGGCATCATGATGGCTGCAGCATTCCAATTGAATGCGGACGATCTAGTCGGTGGTGCCACAGAGATGGCGCGCGCAGAAGTCTTGCAAGCAAGACAGGGTAGCGTTGCCGACCTGAGTCTTGCCGAGCTTCTCGTTAGTTTCGTGCCCACCAACATCTTTTCGGACCTTGCTGGAGAGCGCAGCATGTCTATCATTGGTGTTGTGGTTTTCGGTTTGATTTTTGGTGTCGCCGCACTGTTGGTGTCTGAAGAGAACGCCGAGCAGGGCTCGCGCATAACGAACGCAGTCGACACATTGCAAGCGATAATCATGCGCCTCGTTAAACTTGTCATGGCGCTGACACCTTACGGTGTTCTGGCATTAATGACTCGCGTGATAGCGACGTCCGATGGCAACGCCATCATGAACTTGATCAGCTTTGTGATCGCATCTTATATGGCTATCGCCCTCATGTTCACGGTACACGCTGTGATCATCATTGGGTTGGGCTGCAAACATTAAAACTTATTTCCAAAAAGTGTGGCCGGTTCTCACGTTTGCATTCGTCACACGCAGTTCTGCTGCAACAATTCCTTTGACGATTCGCGCACAGATAGAGGAGCTCAATGTGCCCGCACCGATTGCCAACATCGCCGCTTCTTTCGGTTCGACGATAGGGCAGAACGGCTGCGCGGGAATCTATCCAGCTATGCTCGCTGTGATGGTCGCGCCTACGATGGGTGTAGATATTGATTTAAATTTTATAGTTAGCCTGCTAGTAATTATCGCGATAGGTTCATTCGGTATCGCAGGCGTCGGCGGTGGTGCGACCAATGCGGCATTGGTAGTTTTGCCCGCTATGGGATTTCCGGTGATAATTGCCGCACTGTTAATTTCTATCGAGCCTTTGATAGATATGGCGCGTACTGCTTTGAATGTGAACGGAGCGATAACAACAGGAATGATCACTGCCCGCATATTAGGCGACAAGGATGCTGCCAGAGAGGCTACGAGGCCTGAGGTAGAGGTACAAAAATCATAAGTAAGCTTTAGTTTTATTAAGAATAGAGGAACAAAAAATAATGATTAAATTTAAGAAGCCACTCACTGCGATTTCCATAGCAGCATCACTTGCCGTTGTCCTGGGCATTGCTGCCGTTTCAAGCGCCGCAGAAATTGTACGTACTGGCGAGGGAAGAAACTTCTACAATAATATTATGATTCCGGCTGGTGCCGAGACCTTATACCTCAGCGGTTCCGGTGCGCAGCAACAAGCTGACGGCACGTGGGGCGATATGGAGCAGCAGACAATCGACACATTTGGCCGATTCCAAGAAACGCTAGAGGCGCAGGGCTGGTCTTTAGAAGACATCGTACAGGTACGCGCATTCGCCGTATCCGGTGACGATGGAGAATTGGACTTCGCCGGTTTTAATGCAGGTTATCAGCAGTTCTTTGGTAGCGAGAAAAATGCAATGAAGCCAGTTCGTTCTTTCGTAGAGATTGCTGGCTTGGTTGTCCCCGGTTGGCTAATTGAGATCGAGATTCGTGCTGCGCGAATGCCTGACTAAAATTTTTTCGCTAAGGCGAAAGAATAGACAGGAATATTGAAAGGCCGCTGTGATCTAATTCATCACAGCGGCCTTTGTGTGCCCGCCGATAAGAACGAGCACTATTGACACTCACCCGCCAGTCGGCGAAAGGTCTAAAAAAGCTGAGAGGGGTGAGCCTATAGCGGCCCACACAGGGGCTAGATAGTTGCTTCCGAACTGGGAGAGAGTTATGTATCTGCGTGTCCCCAAAATTGCTAAATGATCAAAAACTCAAGGTTGTGGACGCGCTCATGGCGGGTGGGCAATTTACCGATGGGGCGGCTAAGACCAGCGAGCCTCTCGAAATCGGCGAAGAATAACCTACAGATGGACTTCGCGCGCACCCACAGCGTGATCAGCTCCTGCAGATGACCACTAAATTCGAATCCACTATTGTGCTCGGTAGCCTTGCCACGACGCATGACCTATCCTCTGCTGGGCAAATATGAAACAGAGATGGCCTATGACCGAGTCCTGAAGGAGTCGCCTGAGTCGGAAGCCCTGCAATTTATTCAGCGATCTCAGACGAATTTTCTTAGGCGCTGGAGTCCAGGTTTAAAGTCTAACGCTTACCCTTGGCAACAGCATGGCTGCTCTCATGTTGCTATCACTGTTAAAGATCGTCGCGAACTAGAGTAGCCATCTCTCGCAGCATAAAGGTTGGGTAAAAGACAGGCTGTGGTTATCTACTCTTCATTCACATACACTTTCTTCACTTGTTCTTTCTTCTCCTACTATCGGTGCGCATAATGACTCGTTCTCGTACTTTCCTGTTTTCACTATGCTTGCTGGCTTCCCTTTCGGTTGTGGCGCAGCCGCAGTTCGACGTATTCGAGGCGAGTATTACCGAGATTCGGGATGCCTTGGACGGAGGCCAAGTGAGTTCGGTGCAATTAGTTCGGCAGTACCTAGATCGGATACAGGCCTATGATAAGCAAGGCCCAAAACTCAATAGCATAGTACGCGTAAATCCGCAGGCGCTGGCTCAAGCGCAAGCACTAGATACGGAGCGACAGAGAACGGGTTCGCGCGGCCCTCTGCATGGCGTGCCCATCGTAGTTAAGGACAACTACAACACGGATCACATGCCGACAACTGGTGGCTCTGTAGCGTTAGCGAATTTCATTCCCAGCGAGAATGCGGCGCAGGTGGATAAACTGCTGCGCGCAGGCGCGATCATTCTGGCAAAGACGAACTTGCATGAGTATGCCTATGGGATCACGAGTATCGGTTCCTTAGTAGGACAGACACGTAATCCTTATGATCCCAGGCGCGTTCCCGGCGGCTCGAGCGGTGGCACCGGTGCTGCCGTAGCGGCTAGTTTTGCCGCGGCTGGATTCGGCTCGGATACCTGTGGTTCGATTCGCATACCGTCCGCATTTAATAATCTAATTGGACTGCGGCCCAGCAAGGGGCTTTCTAGCATCTACGGCATTCTTCCGCTTTCTCATACTCAGGATGTAGCAGGCCCGTTAGCGCGAAGTGCGCAAGACCTCGCTATTATTCTCGATATTGTTTCCGGCTATGATTTCCGAGATGAGGCTACACAGATAATGAGAACAGCGGCTGTCCCGGCATTTATGGATAGGCTTCATTCTGCGAATCTGGCGGATCTGCGAATAGGTAAATTGCTAGAGTATTTCGAGGGTTCTGATGGCGCAGTGAGCGCAGCAGTAGAGGACGCTCTCGATTGGTACGAGCAACAGGGTGCCGAGATTGTAGATGTTGAGATACCCGACATGGAGGATCTAATTCGACGCTCGGGATTAATCGGGCATGAGTTTAAGCCGGACATAAATAACTATCTGGACACGTTTTCTCTGGACGACAGCCTGAATCTGGATTTCATTGTCAGCCAGGGTCTCTATCATGAGGCAGTCGATGGTGTGCTGAGCCGATCGAACGCATCGGAACTCGACGAGCCAGCCTATCGAAGGGCGATTGCTGTTAGGTCCCAGCTGCGTGCTGCTATTGAGGCGGTGATGAGTGATCAGGGTCTAAATGCGATCGCCTACCCAACGATTAAGCGCGCACAGGTGTTCACTGGCGACTCGCAGCCGGGCAGCAATTGCAGCCTAAGTGCGAACTCTGGTTTGCCAGCTCTCTCGATGCCTGCAGGGTTTACTAACAATGGCTTGCCGGTAGGTTTGGAACTTTTGGGCGGGTTTTTACAAGATGCTGAACTGTTGGCTATCGCGCAGACCTATGAAGTGGCGATGGGCAGTAGACGTGCTCCCTCAACAACACCCGCTCTAGAGTCAGGGCTGGCGCCGGCTTCGCAGAGCTTTGAGCTTGTCTTCAGTCGAGGGTCGCTGCGTGTTGAGGTGCGCTTTGAATACAGCACGGTAACGAATCTATTTGAATTCCAAGTTAGTAAAGGGCTGACGGGAGAGCAAGCAATTACAGCGGTTACGCTGGTAGTTGATTCGAATGGCGACGGCGAGCTCAATGAACCAATTGTCCTCAACTTGCTGCCCCCGGATGCGGACGCGGCCACCGGTAGTCACTATATGTCTTCCGAGTTTCGAATGGCCTTCGAAGAAAGGCGTCTCTACCTGAAGGTTTTTGGGGTCTCGTTGCCTAGCGCAGGAGCGGTGCAACTGCTAGAGTAGCTAGAAATAAGTGTTAATGTTCTATACTAAAAACATCGAGGCCACGCTATGAATCCCAACATCAGATTGAGAACGAGTGTTCAGCTCTTCAGCCTCTTCACGTTGTTCTGCTCCAGCATTCTCTTCGCACAGGACATACAACTGAATTTTGACTACTTCAAGAACGAAGTGCAACCGATCTTCCTCTCCAAGCGCGAAGGCAATGTTCGCTGCATTCAGTGTCATACGCGCAGTAGTGGTTTTAGAATACAGCCCCTCGAAGACCACCAACTATTTTGGACCGACGAGCAGTCACGAATGAATTTTGATTCGGCCAGCAGTTTTAGTCTAGCTGGCGAAGATCCGCTGCGAAGTCGGTTCCTAACACATCCCCTGTCCTATGATGCAGGTGGCGACCCCTTTCATGGCGGTGGCAAACACTTTAATAGTCAGTTCGACCCTGAGTGGCGCATCATGGCCGACTGGGTAGCTGGAGCTAAAACAAGGCGAGAGCCTTCCAGTGTAGCAATTCGGATTATTCAAACGAATGCGGCAGGAGATGATTCAACGATTATTGACCCAGAGACGAACCAAGTGGTTGGTCATATATCTGATATAGAAATTCCCCACGGTGTGGTCGGTGCACCCGATGGCTCGCAGATCTATATCACGAATGAAGTTATGCACTCTCTGGATATAGTTGATGCTAGAACTCTGAGGGTTAAGAGGCGCATTCCGCTTAGCGGTAGGCCGAACAATTTGGGTGTAACCAGCGACGGCAGCAAAGTCTACGTGGCAATCATGGAGATGCCGGGCTCAGTGGATATTATCGATGTGGCCAGCATGACAAACGTGAAGACACTGCCAGTGAATGGTGCCATTCATAACGTCTATGTGACGCCAGATAGCCGTTACGCGGTAGCTGGTTCGATTCAAACTCGTACCATCAACGTCATCGATACCAGCACGGATGAATTGGTTTGGGAGCTAGAGATGAGCTCCGGAATCCGGCCCATGACGTTCGATACGAACGCCGACGGCTCAACCAAGAATATATTTGTGCAGCTCTCTGGTTTTCACGGCTTCGCGGTCGTCGATTTCGCGAGTAGGAAGGAGGTTGCGCGCGTAGAGCATCCCGCAGTGCCGGGAGAGGAGGCTCATCTGGATGGTTTGCAGGGTGCGCCTGCACATGGTTTGGCAGTATCCCCAGACGGCACGATGCTCTGGTCGACAAGCAAGGTTTATAGTCACGTCTATATCCATTCCCTTCCTGATCTAGAGGAGATTGGGCGTGTTTTCGTAGGTCAGCATCCAGAGTGGATTACATTCACGCCCGATGGCAAACGTGCGTATATCGGTGCTGCGGGTGATAATGTTACCTACGCCGTGGATGCTATTAAAATGGAAGCCATCGCAAAGATCCCCGTGGGGCAGGTGCCCAAGCGTATCGCCATGGTGCGCATGGCGGTGGATTGATGTTCACCAGAGTGATTAGCAGTAGGAGCGGAGATTCTCAACAGCGGATCTCCTGGTTCGCTAGCAGGTCAGTAATACGCGACTTGAATTCCTCAACAGTCAGAGCGCGTTCGACCATGATCGAACTCGTCTGGGTCATGACGCCTGCCGCAATATCAGTTTTGCCCTCCACAATCGATAGTGGCTTTTTGATGCTGCTAGGTATTGACGATACTGCCTCGACATCAAGCACTGGCTGATTGCCAGCGGTACTGATCCTGCGCGTACCATTGTCATCTACGATGATGAAATGGCCCTGTGACCAACCGATGAGAGGATTGATTAGATCTCGCGACATGGATTCGACGAAATAGATTCCCTGTTCAGCCATTTCTGGAATACGCATGCCGCTGACTTGGACAATCTGACCATTGAATACGCCGCCCATGAATTTGAGTTCTACTGAATCACCGGTGTAGTGGCCCTTAATGATGTCGTTGATTTGGAAGGTGACATAGGTGCTGATGATGCCGCTGCTACTATCTTGGCGAGTCTCGCTATTTATCACAGAGCCTTCGAAAACGAATTCTGCGTCCGCAACGACCTTGTCTATATCCATTTCGAGGATCGTAGTCGCAGATGTAGAAGAAAAAGCGAACAGGCATAGGGAGCAGGTAAGAACGGCTGCAAGGTGTTTCGCGTGCGTATAGAGAAATGCGTTCATGAGATTCTCTTTAGTCGAAGTTGAGCTAGAAAAACAGGATGGGGTGAAAGTGTCATATTCAACAATCCTTGTGAGGGCAGGTCGCCGATAGCTATGCCGAGTCCAAGAATTTCGAATTCAAGAATTATAATAAGGCGATACAACCAAAGACAGGCGACGGTTCTAGTTTATTTCCGTGAGTCTCACTTTCCTTTAAGCTTACTCAACCGGTCTCAGTACCACTGGGACCATCTCACTTCCTTGAAACCAGTTTGCGTCTATACGCAGCAAATTTTCACCCGCCTCGTCGAATCGCAAGGTACCTGTGAACTCAACATCTAGTCTGCTAATCACTACCGTGAGTGAGCGGCCATTGAGCCTCACTCTGTCCGCCGGCATGCCATAAACGCCTAACCCATCGCTGATAATGCTGGCAGAGTATTCGCCGTCCGTCATGGAGAAGTTGAAGATAAGACCTAGATCATCTTCGCCGATAACCAGCGGTCCACCCCAGGAGCCGATAAGTGGAGGATTACTAGCATCCGCCGCGAAGGCAGCAGCAGAGTTCAAGCTCAACAGAAGGCATATGAGGGGGGAAAAGAGTAGGCGCATGAGGTTGGTAGCAGTTTTCATTGTATGGATGTTAAGCCGCAAGCTGTCTCGGTGCAAGTTGATAACTAGTAAGTCGGGGGAGACCATTTATGGCTGATAAGCCAAGTCTGATGAATCTTCTTCTGTCGCTGAAAATCTTTGCCGAGGCTGGATTTTGTGTAGTCACGAATCTCGAACTTCTTTAGGCTTTCGCTGTCTAGTTTAAAGTTGAGCTTATTGGTGGAGAAAATTAGTAGGCCGTCTCTCTCCAGCTTGTTCATGGCATTGCGGATCAGCGTGCCATGATCCCTCTGGATATCCAATACATTGCTACTGCTCTTCGAGTTTGAGAACGTAGGCGGGTCTAGAAATATCAAATCAAACTTCTCATATTTCGAGCTGAGATAGTCTACGCAATCGGCCTTCTTCAGACGATGATTTTTCCCACCTACCTTATTCAGAAGGAAATTTCGTCGTGCCCAATCGAGGTAGGTGTTGGAGAGGTCGATGCTCAATGTGGAAGTGGCGCCACCTAGAGCGGCCTGCACGCTAGCGCTCGCGGTATAACAGAATAAATTCAGAAACCTTTTGCCTTTAGCATTCTCGCGAATAAATTGGCGTATAGGTCGATGATCCAGAAATAACCCAGTATCCAGATAATCTTTCAAGTTTATCCAGAGTCGTGCAGGGCCTTCATTCACGACAAAGAATGATTTGCTCTGGTCATGAGCTTCATATTGCTGTGTGCCGCGCTGACGTTCTCGGGACTTCAGAATAATATTTTCACGCGCCAGTCCGAAGACTTCTTGAACAGCCTCTATCGCTTGCTCTCGTCTAGCGCTCACTTTTGATTCGTCGATCTCCGAGGGGGCCTGATACTCAGCCATCTGTACGTACTCGCCATAGCAGTCGATAGCGAACGCATATTCTGGTAGATCGCGATCGTATACACGAAAGCATTCAATATTCTGCTGTCGCGCCCATTTTCCTAGTAGGCGCTGATTCTTGCGAAGACGATTTATCAGCATCGTCACGCCTTCGTCATGCGTTGGGTTTTCGTCGATATCGGAATTCATAGGGAGATTGAGAAGCCTATTGTAAGCCTGCGCGGGTTGACGTGGCAGAATACGATATAGACATGATACGCGAGTTGAGCGGCAACAAGAGAATAAAGACTATGGAACAAGGAGAATTACAACACGTGAATGTACTCTACAATATGCTTGTGACCTAGTTGATCACTTATAGCTTCCAAATATTCGGAGCAATTGCCGTTTTAGTCGCCGGCGACGACGGTCACTAGTCTAGCGGTAGCCTTCGACACGGTAGAAATATCAAATATGTAGAAGAAGTTAGGTAAAAGAAAGCCCGCTGACCAAATGGTCAGCGGGCTTTCTTTAATTCCTCTTTTTCAGTTTTTACAATTGCCTATCCTTTGCCAGCATTACTTCCATGCGCTGGCTGGTGCGTTTGGGTCGGACTTGAGGAAGCGAATCAGGTCGGCGTGGAACAGATCGGGTATTTCAATCTGCGGAGCGTGCCCTACATCCGGATAGAGCAGTATGGTCGAGTTTTGTAGCTCGTTATTTACATTGTGCGCGAGCGTTGGAAAATCATCGACTAGGCCATCTTCTTCACCACCGATAACCAATGCCTTCGTTTCGATATGCTGCCAATCATAGACGACTGGATCATCATAGAGCATCTGACCCTGCAATCTGCGAACTTGTGCTACGCGATTCCATTCGCCACTCATGGTTTGTCCAAATTGTCGGCGCACGAATTCCAGATGCTCTGGTGGCCAACGCAGTGGGAAGTAATTCTGATGACCGCGCAGGATTGACTGGTAGGTAGTCGTCCCTCCCCCAGCGAAAGGGTCCCTCCAAGGTCGACTCTGGCGCTGATCGGTTAGCCCGATCTGATTTACCATAACTACGTGAGTCGTGATGTCTGGATACACCATCGCGAAACGGCTGACCGTCATCCCACCCATTGAGTGCCCAAAGATTGCGACTTCTTCAATTCCCAGCTCATCTAACAACGACTTCATGTTCGCAGCTACGAAATTGAAGCTGTAGGGAAGTATCGGCTTAGTTGATTTGCCATATCCAATTCTATCCACGGCTATGACCCGAAAACCTGCGTCGGATAAAGCTTTGATAGTGGGTGTATAGGCTTCGGAGTAGAAATTCATCCCATGTTGGATGAATACCGTCTGGCCGTTTGCTCGCCCACTTGGAGGCACGTCCATGTAGGCCATGCGAATATCTTGCTGGAAGCGATTCAATTCCAGGAAGTGCACTGGGTAGGGATAGGGAATCTCTTCGAAGTTAGCCGAAACAGCGCCCCAGTGTGCTGGCGCCTCGGTCGGAGGTACCTCAGGCCAATCGGTCTGGGCCAGGTTGGGCATCGAAGCCACGCTAAGCAAAAAAGCGCTAAGTGATAGGACTATTCGTTGTTTTAGATTGAACATATGCAACTTACCTGAGTTATGAAAATTCTTTTATGGGCACTGGCTCTTATTGATCGCTAGAGTATTTCAGGTTGTGGGGTAGTATTCAAAAGGAATTGTGTTACAAATTGGTGCGCGCGGGAAGTTGCGCTGAGATTACTGCCGATTTCGTGGTTTGAAATCGGCAGCATTATAGACCGAGCGCCCACCAATCCATTCAATCGAATAAATGGAGTTCTACGATATTGGCCATCGCCGCATAGCCGGCATCGTTGGGGTGCAAATTGTCTTCGGTAAATTTGGGAAGAATACGACTCGGATTGGCAGGGTCTTGCACCGCCTTCTCAAAATCGATAACACCATCGAACTCCCCGCCGCTGCGAATGAAGGCATTGATTTCCTGCCTTACGAGCTCTCCCTCGGGCGTGAAGTAGGCTGCGCCTTCATAGGGAGTTAGTGTGGCGCCTATAACTTTTATGCCTCTTGCGTGAGCACGGGCCATGACTTGTCGATAGCCGCCGATGACTTGTGCGGCTGATATTAAACTACCACTTGGAGACATGCCGATGTCGTTGATGCCTTCCATTAAGACCATATGAGTCACGTTGCTTAGCGCGAGCACATCGCGTTCGAAGCGAGCCTGTAGGTTCTGCCCGAAGAGGGAGTTGCCCTGGGTCGTTACCCTATTACCGCTTATGCCTGCGTTCACCACGGCATACTTCTTCGAGCCGCTATCTGCGAAGAGTCTTCTCGTAAAATGGTTAGGCCAACGCTGATTGGCGCTCGCGGTAGACCCCCAGCCATCGGTGATGGAATCGCCCACTACGGCGATTGCGGAAATCGAATTGGTATTAATTACGTCGATGGCAGTCAGTAAAGGCCAGGCCGCAGTCTCTGTTCGGCCGGCGAGGTTCACAGAGTTAGTTTGATCTCCGTCGTCAGACATATAGTTGGTTTGATTCGACAGCGCATGGGCGGTTAGAAATCCATTGTCTTCTGGAAGATAGAGACTAACGCTTAGGTTTGTCGTCTCGGGTAGGTCGTAGTTGAGTGGGTCGCTAAAAACAACCGCACCCTTGGGTATTGAGACTGAAGACTGATCCGCGAATTGCAGCGACTTACTAGTACCTGACTGAATTGAACTTCCTTCAGATTGCAATGCGATGCTGGCAGCGCCAATTTTTATCGCTTCATTGCCATGGACATTACTTAGACGAATGCGCACGCTGTCGCCACCCACACTGCTGTGTACGATTAAACGCAGCGTTTGATCTTGCGGACTATTGTCAGGGTCATCTTCTCCGGGCAGGGTGCTTGGCGAAGTACTCCAAGTAGTAACCCAGCGTGGATCGCTTTGTTCCTGTGCGAAAGCGAATGGGCCTGAAACAAAAACTGCAAACAATAAGAAGGCTGCGAGTAAAGAAGCGGGAGCACGCTTAGACTTTGCTAAGCTATTTTTCTGTTCTGATATTTTCATAACTTTGTTCCAAAGCAAATGTAAACTATTATTGTGCATCTGTTCTGCACCATCGATTGTCAATGAGTAAAACACAGAAACCCGAAGATGAGAATCGCAATTCATGAGTTGCGAGTCGATACTGCGCCTGCTATAAACTCGATCTGGCTCAACGCCTGAGCATGGTGCTGGCAGGCAATCTCGTTGACACCAGAAAAGGGGAAAGAGGCGCTATGGAATTACTACCTGCGATTGAGATGGACTCGCCGAATGGCGCGGCTGTGACTGCGTCGATTATTTGGCTGCACGGTCTTGGTGCGGATGGAGGTGATTTTGCGCCGCTGGTGCCACAATTAAGTTTGCCTGATAGGCTAGGGATACGTTTCATTTTTCCCCATGCGCCATCTATCCCGGTATCTATCAACAATGGCTTCGTAATGCCTGCTTGGTACGATATCAAGGAGATGGATATCGACAGGCACGTCGATGAAGAGCAATTGCAGCAGTCAGCAGCGGCGTTGCACGCGCTTATCACAAGAGAGATCGAGCGCGGTATCGACAGCAGTCGTATCATCGTCGCTGGCTTCTCCCAGGGCGGCGCGGTTTCCTTCGAAGCTGGGCTGACCTATGCAAAGCCGCTGGCGGGCATAATGGCGTTATCAACCTATTTCGCGACAGCGGACAGTATCAAGGTCAATCCCATCCAAAGCGGCATGCCGATATTGGTCTGCCACGGCAGCATGGATCCGGTAGTTGCCGAGGCGCTAGGACAGAAGAGCGTAGCTACGCTGAAAAACTTAGGATTCGAGCCAGAATACAACAGCTATCCGATGGAGCATTCGCTGTGCCCGCAGCAGATCGTGGATATCGCTGACTGGATAGGTCGCACTCTCAGTTAAGATCATCGCTGAGTAGATAGCTAGGTTCTGCGTCTGCAAAGCCATTTGTCGCAAATCAACTATTGACCTTAGAGTTGGCTCTAAGGTTATACTCGTACCAAGTTTCAACCATCTGGCGTGGATTTTGGGATCGAGAACATGTTGAAAATTAGTGAACTCTCAGAGCAGACGGGCCTTTCAGCACACACCCTGCGCTATTACGAGAAGCACGGCCTGATTAATGCTAGCAATCGAAGTGAGGCAGGTTATCGCTTCTATAACGATTCTGACTTACGCCGTGTGCAGTTCGTAAAGACGGCGCGCAATACCGGGTTCTCTCTCGCGGATATCGGTCAGCTGCTCTCCATACGAGTGGATAAGCGCAGCCACAGCTGTCAGGACGTTACTGACATCACCCAGAAGAAGCTGCTTGAGGTAAACGCCAAATTGACAGAGTTGCAATCTATGCAACAGACACTAGAGCTGCTGTTGGAGAGCTGTTGCGGTGGCCCCGAGAATGCTACCCACTGCTCGATCATGGAGGCCCTCGATGCTGGGCTACTTAGAGAAGACAATAAAGAAGCGAGGTTAATCAAATGAGCTTATTGGCGATTTTTTGGAATTTGCTTGTCGAGAGTGCGCCTTGGTTGCTCATCGGCTATTTGTTGGCGGGGATAATCTCGCAGGTTATTCCTAGCGAGTGGGTGCACAAGCAGTTGGCAAAGCCGGGCTTCGTCTCCATCGTAAAGGGCGCGCTTATTGGAGCACCTTTGCCGCTGTGTTCCTGTGGAGTAATTCCCACAGCGTTGGCTGTGCGCAAAGCAGGAGCATCAAAAGGTGCCACATCTTCTTTTTTAGTGGCCACTCCAGAAACAGGTGTAGATTCGATCTCTTTTTCTTATGCGGTCCTCGGTCCAGTATTTGCGATAGCGAGACCTATTGCAGCGCTGACTAGCGCGATCATTGCCGGAGTGTTAGTGAATAGCTTCGACAAAGAGGACGAGGTAGCAGAGCCGGTTAAGGCCGAAAGCAGTTGCTGCCACAGTGAGGAAAAAGCGCAGCCTGAGACAGAACCCAGCCTAGTCAAGAAACTGATCAGCGCAGTGCAATACGGTTATGGCCGCATGATTTCCGATACGGCGAAATGGCTGGTAATCGGCTTGGTGGCGGCGACCATCATTACCGCTGTCGTGCCGCAATCGTTCTTTCTGCAGTGGGGAGATGGTTTGCTGGCCATGATCGTCATGGTAATCGTAGGCCTGCCTATGTATATCTGTGCAACAGCCTCGACTCCCGTCGCTGCGGGCTTGCTCTTCGCTGGCATCTCACCCGGCGCCGCTTTGGTGTTCATGCTGACCGGCCCCGCTACGAATATCGCAACTATGGGAGTGATTAAGGAGCAGTTGGGTATGCGCTCACTAATCGCCTATATGACGGGTGTGATTGTGACTGCAATAGCTTGTGGACTTAGCTTGAACCAACTCTATGCTTTTTACGGTTGGGAGCTGCAAATTTCGATGATGGCGCACGGTGAGAGCTACTCACTGTGGAGGCAGTTAGCCGCGTTGTTGTTATGCGTATTGCTTGCGAGAGTTTGGGTGCAGCCCTTATTTGGAAGTAAGGCTGCTAAGGTGAAAGAGCCAGAGATGGTTGAGTCGACTTAGTTCAGCATTAGCTCGGAGTCATCTTGGGATTAACTGAGGTGGATGCGGTGCTCGGCATCGAGCCGAAAAACGCGGTCAGCCGAATCTGGAAGCGTCTGCAGGCAGTGCCGCGTTAGGCGCTCAAAATGTTGAATGAAGCGCTCGATAACCATGCGATCCATTATCCCGCTGGCATCCTTCGCCGCACGCGCCCGCAGCTTCTCTTCTTGCAAATTACGCCATTCTAAGACTTGTTCGAATCCCGGTGCTTGCAACATTAGTAGCATGTGGATTTTTTCGAATAGGGACTGGTAGCTCCCCGCCAATTTTTGATTGACGTAGGTGCGCCAACGACTGTCGCTATCTTCATTGATCTCCAATTCATTGCTGGGGTGGGTGAGTTCATTCTGGCTTTGCGCTTTGGCTCCAACGCACCAGCCTTCGAGAATGATAATGTCTATCGGCCCGCGTAGTTGCTGGCAGTCCTCAATCGGGCGGCAGTCATCGAGCGACTTGTCGAATCCGGGAAGGGTGACGTGCTGCGCAGGGCCTGCCTCGGCGAGTTGTTTAAGTACGTGCAGCGCGAGATCTACATCATGGGTGCCGGGCACACCGCGTGATCGTAACAATGGATGAATTTCGTTCGCCAATTCCTGCCGCTTTGCCTTGGAATAGTAGAAGTCATCGATGGAAAGATTAGCCACGCGCTGACCGCTGCAGGTAAGCAGGGAGCTCAGCAAATTTGCCAGCGTAGATTTTCCCGTTCCTTGGGCACCGTTGATGCCGATTAGAAGTGGGCTGTGCCGGTTTGATCGAAGTTCGGCTTTTATATCGCCAATCAGCGGCAAGAAGCACTGCGTCGCATCCTCTAAATAAGTCGATGGGAGGCGCTCCTGCTGGATAAAATCTTTGATAAGCTGTTGATACATTGTGCGTAGATTAACAGTTAAGAAATTGTAAAGGCAAAAATTGATTCTGTGAACACTGTTCGGTGTGTTCGGAAAACATCCTGTGTTAGCATCGAATCAGTAATTCAACTTCTCCTGCAGCTATGCGATTTCATCTCTTTTCGTCTAGTGGCTTACGCTTAATTCTTAGTATCTAGCTCTAAGCACGACAACCGATTCTACTCTAAATGAAATCTTCACTGCTGCCAGAAAGACCCTTGATTATATCGCCCACGTTAGCGGCGACCATAGGCTTGGAGGAGGCGGTCATGCTGCAGGTGTTGGCCGAGCTGATCCACGGTAAGGAAATCTGTCGACGTGCTTCGAATCCGAGCCTTGAATGGACGGTGCTAAGCGACAGCGATTTTTTGACCGCTTTTCCTTTCTGGGCCACCGTAGACATTCGCCGGGTGCAGAACAGCTTACAGAATTTGGGTCTCATAGTTGTTGATCCAATTGCAGAGTCACGCACTAGTTTCTTTGCAATAGACGATCCTAGTAGCGAGACAGCAAACAGCAATTCTGTCAGGGTTCAGCCTGCGCCTAGCAGGCAGCCCGAAATGCCTCAAATTGCATCCGAGACTCCGACACCCTCGATTCCCAGCAGTGGCAGTGCCTCGTTGATAGCGCCTAATTGGCAGCCCAGTCTGGATTGGATCAAGAAATGCCAACAACACAATGTGCCAGAAGAATTTGTAAATGCCCTTATCCCTGAGTTCGTTAGCTATTGGCGCGACCGTGGCCAGGCGCGCTTTTCTTGGGGAAATGCATTCTATAAACACGTTTTAAAGGAATGGCGTAACGAACAAACTCGCAAAGGAGCTTTTGAACTTGCGACCGAGATGTCCGCTATGTGGCGTCCTAGTGCAGATGCGATCGGCATCCTAGAGATTTCGGGCATTAACAGCAGCTTTATAGAAGATGCTATCCCTGAGTTTGTGCTTTACTGGCGTGAGCGGGGCATGGTTAACGGCGCATGGAATACGAAGTTCATCGAACACATACGCAGACAATGGGCGAAATTTTCAGCATCATTTGGCTACGATGATACGCCGAAAGCAATTCATGCGAATTGGCTGCCTAGCAATGACTGTTTCGAGATATTGCAGCTGGCGGAGATCGATGAAGAGTATGCTAAAGGTAAGATTCCCGAGTTCGTCATGTATTGGAAAGACAGTCAGCAGGTAAAGTCGTCTTGGAACACGGTGTTTCTACAATTCATCAAACAAGATTGGGCGCGACAGCTGAAACAAACTGAGAGTGCAGATTTAGGCTATGCAGAAAATCAATCCCTTGTTGGATCAAGCCAGCAAAGAGTTAAAGAAAGATTCCAGCGAATCGCTGACCGAAGTTGGGCGGAATAGATCCGTTCCAGTTGTTGGCGAAGGTGTGGCGGAATCCACTGGCGAGTTTAACGATGACGCCAAGCTCGACCGTGTCGATGCGATAAATCAAATCTTCGCAGAATTTGAGTTCGCTTATCACAATCAATTTCATAAAGCGTTCAGCAATGTGGAAAGTCAGATTATCGCCAAGAAGTATTGGCTTGGCACTCTCGAGCAGTACTCTCCACTACAGATCGTGCATGCGGCAAAGCAGGTAATTCGAACACAGGATTATCTGCCATCAATAGCGGCCTTAGTGAAGGCCTGTGAGCAGGGATTAGATTTGTTTGGTTTGCCGTCGCCGCGACAGGCCTATATTGAAGCCTGTGAAGCATCATCTCCTAAGCGCGATTATCCATGGAGTCACGAGGCGGTTTATCTAGCTGGGCAGGGCGCGGGTTGGTTTGTTATTGCTAGCGAGTCCGAATCGACCTCCTTCCCTCTGTTCGACTATCACTACCAGCTGCTTTGCCGGCGCGTGATAAGCGGAGAGCGGCTGGAAGCGGCAGTAATTACGCCTCTTCCCGACAAGATCGCGCGCCCACTCAGCAAGGATGAGACGAAAGCACGTTTTGCGAAAATGCGTGACGAGCTGGGACTCTAGTTCTTGCTCTGGCGCCAATCTGCCCACTAGCCATTTAACTTCTTGTACTTAACGCGTGTCGGTTCGTTGGAATCGCCGGTACGCTTTCTGCGTTCCGTTTCATAGTCTGTGTAGTTACCTTCGTGCCAGGTGACTTCGCTTTCACCTTCGAACGCTAGGATGTGAGTGCAGATGCGGTCAAGAAACCAGCGATCGTGCGAGACCACAATGACGCAACCTGGATAGGCGAGCAGGCCTTCTTCGAGGGCGCGCAAAGTTTCAACATCCAGATCGTTAGTTGGTTCGTCCAGCAGCAGAACATTACCGCCGCGCTTGAGCAGCTTCGCCATATGCAAGCGGTTGCGTTCACCACCTGATAGGTCTTTCACAAATTTTTGCTGATCGCCGCCCTTAAAGTTGAAGCGACTGGCGTAGGCTCTGGACGAGACCTCATACCTGCCTATTTGTAATTGCTCTTGTCCATCAGAAATTTCCTGCCAGACGGTGTTCTCGCCAACGAGTTCGTCGCGGCTCTGATCGACATAGGCAAGATCAACTGTCTCTCCTAATTCTATCGAACCACTATCAGGTTGTTCCGTTCCTACGAGCATGCGCAGGAACGTCGTCTTACCAGCGCCATTGCCGCCGATGATACCGATGATGCTTCCCTTGGGTACCGAAAAACTTAAGTTCTCGATCAGGCTCTTATCCGAGAAGCCCTTGCAGAGGTCTTTCACCTCGATGACTTTATCGCCCAATCGATTGCCGGGAGGGATATACAATTCAGACGTCTCATTACGTTTCTGGAAGTCTTGTGAATTCAGTTCCTCGAAGCGCGCAATACGAGCCTTGCTCTTAGACTGTCTTCCCTTGGGGTTCGCTCGCACCCATTCGAGTTCAGATTTTATAGTGCGTTCGTGGGCGGCTTCTTTTTTAGCTTCGGATTCCAGTCGCTGCTCCTTCGTTTCAAGCCAGTTAGTGTAGTTGCCTTCGTAGGGGATGCCATGGCCGCGGTCCAATTCGAGAATCCAACCTGCGGCATTATCGAGAAAATAGCGATCGTGAGTGATCGCAACCACTGTGCCTGGATAGTCCTGCAGGAAGCGTTCTAGCCAGCCGACACTTTCAGCGTCTAGATGGTTCGTGGGCTCATCCAGTAGCAACATGTCAGGCTTGCTTAGTAGCAGCCTGCACAGGGCTACACGGCGTCGCTCTCCTCCGGACAATTTTCCTACTTCGGCATCCCATGGCGGCAGGCGCAGAGCATCTGCGGCTCGCTCTAAAACCCGTTCGATCTCCCAGCCATCGCAGGTATCTATCTTGGTCTGTAGCTCGCCCTGTTGCTCCAATAGTTCGGTCATCTCCTCGTCGCTCATGGGCTCAGCGAATTTGTCGCTTATCACGTTAAACGCTTCTACGAGACCGATGATCTCCTGCACACCTTGCTGCACGTTGCCGCGCACATCTAGACCCTCGTCTAGTTGCGGCTCCTGCGGTAGGTAGCCGATATTGATGTCAGACTGCGCGCGCGCTTCTCCATTAAACTCCTTGTCTACACCGGCCATGATCCGCAGCAGCGTCGATTTTCCGGAGCCATTGAGGCCTAATACGCCAATCTTTGCCCCGGGGAAAAAGGACAATGAGATGTCTTTCAGAATTTGTCGCTTCGGTGGGACGATCTTGCTGACCTGATGCATGGTGTAAACAAATTGAGATGCCATAATATCCTCTTTAATTCAATAGCTTATACAAACTGTTATTTTTTTGTACAGCTTTTTTACATATTTTATGAAAACAGCGTCTCGAATTCTTTATTGGCAACGGTAGCTTATAAGACGCTTTTTCTTAACTTTCACATAGCTAATTCCTACTAAGTTTACCGCATTCTTAATCTGCGTATCAGTCACACTGAAGTATTGTGCTGTAGTATTCAAATGGGACTGACAGCGATTGCTTGAATTGTTCTGATGTTGATTTCAGCGTTGCTCCAATTTGTTAATAGCTCCTCCTTCCGCTGTGGCTACTGCAGCCATCAAGTCCCGCAGTCTTGAACAAGTTTTTAAAAAATCCTGAAGAGATTGTAATGAGAACCCATCCAGTTTCTGTGATCGAAGTAGTGTCTCGTGCTTTGATTCTTCTAACCATTAATGCTTTAGATAGTGCTAGGCGCTACCATGAAGTCGCTGATACATCTTCAGTTTGTTCGGAATGATGTGTGTAGTATTTGTTGTAGAGAAAAATCTACTAATTCCTAGGCAGAAGTCTACCGAACAAGTATGCCACGGAATTTTTCGGGGGAAGAAGAAAATAATACTTAAATATTAGTAAGCTAATCCTGAATCTCCGGTGCCGCTGAGCGGGCCACTAACCTTTCGCAATTCGCTATACATTTTCCCTTCATCGGTCGTGCTTTCGGTAGCA
>CASQMQ010000019.1 GCA_949430125.1 uncultured Pseudomonadales bacterium | reverse complement strand
ACAGAGCGGTTTCCAGAACCCTGCCAGTTACGTGGATCAGGAACATTCGGGTTAGTTTCTGTATTGTTCATGTAGCCGACGATGTGAAGGATAGTGCCCTTAGGCAGAAGAGGTGCTGCGTTTTCTGCATAAGGATAGCCGCGTACCCAGTTGTGGTCGTAGCCTACGCAAGAAAGGGTTTCTACTGTGTAGCCCCATATCGCTTCGAGACACATGCGTTCGCCTGGAGCGTGCAGATGTGGTTCGAACGTAACAACCTTGGTGTGCTGGTTGAGCACAGTATAGGCGTGAAGCTCCTGGTCTTTGGCGTTACCAGCAATACTGATGTCTACGCCGTTACCTAAGCCTATGAAACCCTGCTGATACTTGGGCTCATAACCTACTGGATGGAAACGAAAGCCTACTTCCATGTGAGCAGTTGTATCGCGACCGTTGGAATGCATATGCACGGAGTCGGAAACGATAGATGATCCAGCCTTCAGAAGGCGGCCAGCTTCTTGATCGAAGATGTCAGCGTTTCTGCCAACTTCATGGACAGGCCATGGGAGCGAAATTGCAGAACCACGTTCGCCATTTTCGTCAAGCATCGCTGTGCCCCAGATCATGTGATGGAAGATATACGCGCCACCCACAGTATCTCTGCCACTACCGGTCTGATTGTTTACATCGTTTACTTCGACGACTTCGACAGATTTAACGTAGCGATCTTCTTCTAAATTTGTAGGAATGTAATCGATCTCACCCCACCAGTCTGGCGTGCCTGCTAGCTTTGTGACTTCGTTCATGACAACTACTAGGTCAGGCTCACCGGCCTTCCACTTCAAGCTGTCATCGAAAACTAAAGCTTGTGGAGCGTCAGCTGTGTCACCCTTAGGTGTGCCGCTGCGTGCCCAAGTCGAGATTAGTGCTAACTCTTCATCGCTCAGAGAAGGGTCATTTTTGAATTCCTGTATACCGATGTCCTTCTCCATGTACCAAGGAGGCATGGCGCCTGCACGGTCACGTAGAGCTGTCTTGTACTCGATCAAACCGGCGAATGGAGCAACTTGATCATAAGTCACCAGAGGCATAGGCCCGGCGCCACCGTCTCGGTGACAGTTCTGACAGCTGCGCTGCAGAATTGGCTCAATATCCTTGTGGAATGTGACTTCACTGGATTGCGCCAGCGATAGACCAGGAATGGACATTGCTGCTAGTACTGCCATACCGCTTAGCAGTGATTTGACTGAAATTATTCGCATAGTTTGCTACTCCTCATTGCTCGTTTGATCGTAAATCTATTGAAAATAAAAATTGAATTCAGTACCTAATATATAACCGTAGAACGATAACATTATTCGGCTGGTAGTTGAATTTTTCTGGGCGCGCAATTTGTCGAATAATTAGTAACTCAATTCTGCTGAGCCTGAAAACCGGTACATTTTTAAAATATTCCGAAATCAGTCAGTTCTAGAGCCAGAAGGGGAAGAATTACCGTTCTAAGGCTTGCTGCCGCGTAGCAGAGCCCACAGGTTACTGCAGGCAAGTAAACTTGCAAAAAGAACTAACAAGCCGAGACTAAACCATTGAACTGAATAGGATAAGTTCTGGTTAACATCCGCATTCACGGCGGGCCAGTGACGCACAAGCACGCCATCTTGATCTTCAGTGAGTCGAATCTCGAAGGGAAACAACGGCTCATCGATAATATCGCTAATTACGTCGATTTCGAGGCTGCGCATGCGTAATGGCCAGACCGAAGCGTCGATTTGACTAGCAAGGACCCGCGCATTTTCGGGAGGTACGAAGATCTGGCCTGTAATTTCTACTGGTCCGGATACAGGGCGCAGATCCGGCGGGGTATCCGGCGGCAGGATACCCGTGGTCCAGCCTCGGTTGACCAGAATGAGTTGATCGTTGCTTTCTAACCGAAATGGCGTAACCACTCCGTAGCCAATCATACCCTGAAAGAATTTGGCCAATAAAAGGATAGCTCGGTCATTCACAAATTCGCCCTTCATTGAGACATGCCTGTTCTGCAATTCTGGGTTTGCCTGATGCAAATGCCCTGCTGGGATGCTCTCGATGGGGGAGGCATTCAGGCTGGATTCAACTACGAGGGCGGCCTGTGCTTCGACCTTTTCTGCAGCTCGATCAAGTTGCCACAAACCGAGCCTGGCAAAGGCGGTGGCGGTCATAAGCACGCAGACTGCGAATAGCCAGTTGATGCGGATGTGAAATATCCCGATGGAATGTTCTGATCGAAGTTTCATTTTGAGCCATTGAAAAGTTAATGTTGATACTACGGTGAGAGCGGTACTACAGATCTTGTTGCTGTACTAAATAGTCAGCACTCCAAAAAGCGCAGAAAGACTAAGTCAGATCAGTCGGAAATTCAATTAGAACGCGAACTGACTGTGCTAAGACACCATAGGCACCAATGATAGGGAGGGCGATAGTAAGTTATAAGCCGGCCGCAAACTATTACAGCACACCAGCACGCAAGGGAAATACCGGCCATCATTTTAGCACGTAGAATTACGGGTGAAGCGCCGGCTCCAGATTTAACATCTGCGGCTGTGGTCGCATAGAAAAACAGCATATTAATGCCGGCGATCAGCATGAAGAATAATTTTGATTGAACAGCGGGGTTGTAGAGGTATTGGTCTGGGGCGGTACTTAGAAACATGGTGCCAGTAATCACATTCAATAGATAGCCAGCTACTCCGATGGGTATCAATCGGTGCAGTTCGGATAGTGTAATCTCATTTGCAAACCCCATCATTCGTAGATCGAATAAGCCGACAGTTCCTATTAGCAGGCACAGGCCGAAGAAATGAATGGACTCAGCGATAGGCCAACCCCACGGAGAATTCATAAAGGCATAAATGCCTGTTGCCTGCGAGAAGTTAAGTAGGAAATCAATCATAGCCGCTCAATAAAACCGCGAGGCAAGAAGAATGCTGTGGGTGTAGGCGAGAAATCGTCCAGCGGTTAGCGTAATTATCCATAGCGCGATAGAGATATAGGCGAGTTTGATGGAGGCGCTATCAATCGAGATTTTAGGTTTATTCAAGAATGTACTTTGAATGCGTTTGCTTATCAGCAGTCCAATAACTACAGCACAAAGTTTAATATAGAACACTGGGTTGGTAAGCGCCTTTGCCGGGTACGCGAGCAGCAAGGCGGCCCCAGAGATGAATATCAGGGCGGCAGCATACCAGTGAATTGCGTAGAAACGGCATAGGGCTGATATCTCTAGGCGAGGAGCGATGCCCACTAGTCGCAATGCGACCGCGAAATTTATTCCCACGACGAAAGCCATGGCGAGCGAATGCAGGGTCAGTGAACTGAAGAACGCGACCCCTGATTCGCGCATCAGTATGCTTAGCGCTGTTTCTTCGAGTCTGGCTAGTGTTTCCAGTTCATCCTACCCTTCTTTGTGAACCTCTATTCAGCATGTGGTAATCATGCTTAGGCAAGAGGTGGATCGATGAAACCTTCCATTTCAGCACGAAGATTTGCACCTGTTAGCTCCAGAATTGCTGATGAGCAGAGTATTCCAGATGTTGAATATTCAGCTAAGCGTGGCACTGCTGTCAACACGAATCCTTAGGGTTCGCAGTATTACTCACTATTTATGATTTGGCTGCTCTCCGGAAAGTGATATGGTAGGAGAAAATAAGAAGATAGGAGTTAATAATGAGAAATTATTTGGTAAAAAACGGTCCAAAGCCACGCTTTTATGCACTACTGGCGGCACCTCTTTTAGTAATACTGAGCTCTATCAGCGTAGCCGCAGACGGTGATTTTGTGCCAAGAACCGCAGATCAAAAACCAGATTTCAACGGTATTTGGCAGGCAATCGGCAGTGCGCATTGGAATATAGAGCCACATGCGGCGGACTTTAGCCCGCTCGTTGAATTAGGGGCGATAGGGGCAATTCCTGCTGGATTGGGCATCGTCGAGGGTGGAAGTATTCCTTATACGTCCGAGGCTCGCGCGAAACAACAGGAGAATAGGGCGGACTGGTTGGCGTTGGATCCAGTGGTAAAGTGCTATATGCCAGGTGTGCCGAGAGCCACCTATCTGCCGTTCCCCTTCCAAATCATTCAATCTCCTGACCATGTCGTTATGGCCTACGAATTTGCGAGTGCAAGCCGTATCGTTTATATGGATCGTCCCGATTTCGAGGCGCCAATATTTAGCTGGATGGGCCACTCTCGCGGGCATTTCGAAGGGGATAGCCTGGTCATTGATGTAACTGATCAAGTGCCCGACACATGGTTAGATCGTGCTGGTAATCATCACAGCGATGCGCTGCGGGTAACAGAGCGTTACACGCATGTGGGGCCAAACACCCTCATGTACGAGGCAACGCTAGAGGACCCCAATGTGTATACCCAATCGTGGACGTTGAAGTTTCCGCTATACAGAAGACTAGATGAAAACATGCAAATTCTTGAATTCAAATGTGTTGAATTTACAGAGGAGCTTATCTACGGTCATCTGCGCAAGGGGGCAAATGCAGAATAGGGCAGCATCCTAGTCATGTGATCTATTAAAGTAGTCCACACATTGAGACCCGCTCCGTAGCGGGTTTTTTGTCTGAAGCTAAAATTTGAGATGAACGCTGAAGAGTGGCGGGAAGCAAAGGTTGCCTAGGCTACGTTCGATTCGCCCCTAGATGCCGAATCCTTGTTAGATTGAGCGTGTAGGAAGAGCGAACTCGCACGCCTTCATTTCAGGTGTGCTGAAGAACTCAGCGATTCTGTTGTTCAAGAAGGCCAGTGTCGACGCCTTGGATTCCTACCATGGCCAAGGCGATGAGAAACGAAGTTTGTGGCCCTTCATGGGAATTCGTCGGCGTGAACCACTCGTCGGGAGAGTGCGCCCCGCCGCCATTGCCACCTCCGGCGATGGTTATCGCTGGTATTCCCAGCGACATGGGGACATTTGAATCGGTGCTGGAGATACCCAGCTGCTGTAATTCAATACCAACTTTGTCGAAGGCGAGTGCGGCAGCCTGAACTAGTGAATCCTCGGTAGCGGTTCGTCCTGCCGGGCGGTCTCCGATCAATACAAAGTCCACAGTAATTTCTCCGTTATCCCAGCGAGCATTTTCTTCGGCCACGGCTTCTTCAGCTGCCGCCTTGGCGCGTTTTTCTAGAAGTGTCAGCTGCTCACGATCATTGGATCGCATATCGAGAGCGAATACTGCGTCGGCTGCGATTGAATTAACTGATGTGCCGCCAGCTACCGTGCCAACGGTGAATGTAGTCTTTGGGAAGCTAGGAGTTTCAAAGTCAGCTATCTTGTTGATAGTCCTGCCCATCGCATGTATCGCGCTCGCTAGGCCAAAGGCTCCGAAAGAGTGTCCGCCGGGACCGCTAAACCGGAATTCGAAGCGTCGGCTGCCCGTGCCGCCCGTGGTAATACGCCTAAGTCGAACGCCATCTATAGAGACGAAGCCATCTATCTCTGGATGGTCTCGAAAGATTGCCTTGATACCGCGCAAATCTCCCCTGCCTTCCTCTCCGACGTTCGCGGCAAACATGATATCGCCATGAGTCTGTATCCCCGAGTCGTTAAGTGTCTCGATAATGGAAAGCATGGCAGCTAGGCCACGGGTGTCGTCACCTATGCCAGGCGCATAGTAGCGTCCTCCGCGCAGTTCGATGCTAGTATCCACGCCTTCCGGGAATACTGTGTCTAGGTGAGCGGCAATGAGTAAAGTAGGACCGTCACCGTTCCCGCGACGTATTCCGATAGCATTTCCCTCACTATCGATATAGGCAT
This sequence comes from uncultured Pseudomonadales bacterium, assembly GCA_949430125.1. GTDB lineage: Bacteria > Pseudomonadota > Gammaproteobacteria > Pseudomonadales > Pseudohongiellaceae > UBA9145. The sequence continues at coordinate 8,808 of CASQMQ010000019.1, read as the reverse complement.
CTTCGAGGCCGCGATCCCGCATCAATGTCAGGTAATAAGCGGCTCGCACCTCTTCTTTAAACGGAGGAGCGGGAATCTCGGTTAGTCGAAACTGTTCCCGAATCATCTCTGCTTCTCTGTCCTGTATTCTGATCAGGCCTGCGGTGACGCGTGGGTCGGAGGAAATTGCATCGAACGAGTTTCGAACCTTATTGTCGATAGGGACTACAGATTGCTGCGCCAACACGGATGGGTGGAGCGAGCTAAGCAGTGCTGCGAAACTAAGAGCAAAGAAGACTGTATTGATTCTCAAGGATAACTCCGACTTACTAAAATATTCGCATACGAAGACTTCGGCCTCTGTCTACAAATCCGTTTTTATAATTTCATCTTTAGTGCATTGCGAGCTGACACTAGCAAGGAAGGCTAAGTGTGCCTTGCCATGAAGAATTGTTCAATACAGGATGACTAGCAGCTATTGGCTGCGCCTCACTTCCAGCATCGCATCGAACAGGGCTTCTCTTTCTGCGTCGACGAGCAATCGACTCTGGAGGATGCTCATGAAACGTTCGCGCCTCTCTTCTATTATTGCCGGTCGACTTTGCAGCGCCGTGGCGAAGAGTTTCACAATATCACTGCCCAATCTATCCAGTTCTGGACGAACGTCTGATTGAAGATCGATTGGTCGGGTGGGTATCTCGCGAGTCAGTAGTTCAGTCCTGTAGCGATACTGAATTGCCTTTGCGGCGCTTATTTGGGCAATAAAAAAACGCTCCATAGAATCAGGGTCCAGCCCATGTGCTGCTGCGAGTTCTTTGGCATTAGACAGGACTATCTTCTCGCGCGGGACGTCCTCGACTGGGATTTCATTCTGCGCCTTATATGCCCCGACATCTTCCATGTAGCTCAATCTTTCAGCTATAGCTTGGAACAGTGAGAGTTCTGCTGCTGCGCCATGAATTGTGTTCGAGAATATGAGCGCACTAAGAATCATTGATAGAAAGATAGGCTGTTTAGCCGGCATTATGTCCAAGATGCTCAAACTAAACTTCCTTCTGCAGCATTGGTGCGATTGCGCGATCAACAATAGAGGCAAGAGTAGAAACGGTTAGTGCATAGTTAGAGTAAACAATCATCAGATTGAAATTGTTTTGGGCTTGTTCGAAAGCTGGGAGCCTAGAAGCGGCTACGAGTACGATTGGTACAAAGTAAAAAATGCCGTTCCAGCGCCCCAGAAAGCTCATTCGTAATTGCTTCTGTTTGAACAGAAAGTAGGAGTCCAGCACATATTGCGAGAACGCTACGACTATCAACAGAGGTAGCAGGACGCTAGACAGGCCAATTGTAGAGAGCGCGAACAAAGCAGTCGTAACGAAAATAAAATCCGTGCCATGGTCGAATAACATGCCTCGGGCAGAAACTGTCTTAAAGGCACGGGCTACTTTGCCATCGAAGTAGTCGCTAGCTATGGCGATGACAATTAGTACCAGTAAGAGCCAGTTCGCGAATAGTGATGCATTTGCTATAGCCATAGCTACTGGAATAACCAGTAGCAGGCGAATAGCGGTGAGAAGATTGGCCATTACTTACCGAACAAGTCCCGTTGGGCTTTGCGCCAGAAGACGAGCCCGATAGCAGCATTGAATAGTATGAAGAAGTTGTGCTGAACGAAACCGAATGCTGCCATCTGCCCTTCGTTTTCGGGGAACAAGATTACCCAGAAGGTAATCGCAGCGGCGCGCATAGGTGTGGGAACAGCAGCAGCGAAAAAAATCACAGGTAAGAAAGGCTAGTAATGTTATTAGAGACGCTTCAACGCCGAATAAGTTGAGTGCTATCGTGTAGACAACAACGGCTGCCAGCAGGGCAGGTGAACGAAGTAAGAAGAAGGCTCCATAGTGCCAAGGCTTGGCTTGGCGAAAGGCGTGGAATACTACTTTTTCTCGGAAATTATTGTTTGGGAGAATCGCTCCTCGAAAATAGGCTATCCAAAGGACTAACAATACACTGGCAACAGCTGCGATATAGGGGACCAAGCCGAATACGTCGGGAAGAGAATCGCCGCTGACGGCGAAACCGATAGTAGCCCATACCAACAGGTAGTAAATTTCGCAGAACATCACGAATAACATTACCGAGCCAACTTCCCATCCCGGAATCTTATCGCGCTTGTTGAGGTAGTAGGCCATTGCACCCTTGCCGATCTGCTCATTGAAAATTGAGATGATGTAGGCGCTGGCGCGAATCGGCATGATATCTTTATACTTGATGTCGGCCACAAACCAGTTTAATGCTTTCGTGACCACCAGGGTGTCTATTGCGAAATAGAAGAGCGAGTAGCAGACCATTAATGCAAGCCATGGAATCCAATCTACTGTAGCAAATACCTGCGTCATATATTCGACGAGACTTAGCCCTTCGCGACCAGCAGCGCCATTGAGCCTGTAGTAAAGATAGGCGAAACACAGTGCAGTAAGAATGAGAAAAAGAACGCGGCCGATCGGGTTGGGTTTTTTCTTTTGGGGTGCTGCTTCCGCCGCGGAATCAGTTGTTGCTTCTGGGTTGTTTTCGATTTCTTCGCTCATTTTCTTTTCTTGTGCTCCAATATTTTTTCCAAAGTGTTCTGTAAAGGCGTGAGAGTGATGTTCAGCTCGCCATCTGAGTTTTTATCAACTACTTCGTCCATCGTAATCACATCGATCACTGTTGGTGTGATGCCCCCGCCCTTGATGCGAGAGCTTATTGCGGCAACTAATTTGGCGATGGCAACTGGGAAGGAACCTATCTCAACACTATTATTCATCATCGCTGCGGTCTTCTTGATGAGATCGCGATAGCTGATAGGTTCTGGCCCCACCAATTCGTATAACTTCGCTTCTGTGGAGTCGCTATTGCAGCAATTTAAGATGGCCTGGTTGAGGTCATCGATATCTAGTGGGCACATAGAGTACTTCCCGCCGCCTAGAATCTTTGTCTTAGCCTGCGTGGCTGCACCAATCATAGAGCTGGCACCTGCGGTATTGGGCCCAAGCAAGATGGGGGTTCGAATGACGCTAGTGGCAAGGCCTGAATTCTTAACGAATTCCTCAGCTAATCCCTTCGAGCGGAAATAGGCATTGCTAGAATCTTTGTTCGCGCCAACTACGCTGATAAAAACCAAGTGTTTGGCGCCTAGTTTTTGAGAAGCTTCTACCACAGCTTCAGTAGCATCGACATTCGCGCTGGCGTAGCTGGTGTTTTTATCTTCTATGAGAATTCCAGCGAGGTGCACTATGCAGTCGGCTCCCTCTAAGGCTGCGGCCAATTGTGTAGGATCCTGGTAAGTGATGATGCGTGGATCTATCTGTGGGAGAGCTCGGCAACGATTTCATTGCGCGCTCAGAACGAACACCGGCGATAACATCAATGTCTGTCGCGGAGACGATATGGTTCAATAAGTTCAGGCCAACACTGCTGTTGGCTCCAGTAATTGCAATTTTCATTCTAAGTTTACGTTTTCCTGATTAGAGTGCGGTCCAGCAGATACGATCCACTGGCAGATTTGGATTGATGTTAATGATTGTTTGCGCTGTATTAATAATCGAGAACTCGCTAGATAGCATGTGCCAGATTTTCTAGCTTTTTGGTTCGCTGCTTCTTGGCAGCGGAATTAAGCTCGATTTCGTGTAACTCTTGTGCGTTGCTGGCGCTGAGGTAGCGCTCTTTTGGGGCGCTAGCATACAGTGTATTTCGCATGCGAGGCAGCCGCTCCATGTTACGAATTGTGTCTTCGATTGCCTGAGGAGTCCACTCTTGACCGTAGCTGGCTCCGGCCGCTCTGGTGATGCTTTCATTCATCAGTGTGCCGCCCAAATCGTTGGCCCCCGCGTTTAGGCAGGCAGCCACGCCGTCCAAGCCCATCTTGACCCAAGAAGCCTGAATGTTCTCGATCTGCCCGTGGAAAACCAACCGAGCGACAGCATGCATTAGGACTGCCTCGCGGAAACTGGGGCCGCGGCGGGAAAGGCCTTTAAGGTACATGGGTGCTTCCATGTGCACATAGGGTAGGGGAACGAATTCGGTAAAGCCTCCGGTTCGCTTTTGTAGGGCGCGAATTCGAAGCAAATGATTTGCCCAGTGCTTGGGTCGATCAATGTGGCCATACATGATGGTTGCGGTTGTTCTGAATCCGACATTGTGGGCGGTCTCCATTACTTCTAGCCATTCTTCGGAATTTAGTTTGTCTGCACACAGAACTTGCCGGACTTCGTCGTCCAATACTTCTGCAGCAGTTCCGGGCAGGGTGTTCAGACCTGCCGCCATAAGTTTTTTGAGAAATTCTTCGAGCGAAATGCCAAGAGTGTTTGCCCCTTGCCAAACTTCGAGTGGCGAGAAGGCATGGATGTGCATATCTTTTGCCGCATGCCTGACAGTTTCAACGATATCGATATAGGTCTGGCCAGTGTAGTCGGGATGAATTCCCCCCTGCATGCAGACTTCGGTGGCGCCTCTATCCCAGGCTTCGCGAACGCGCCTCGAGATTTCCTCTGCACTGATGTCGTAGGGGCGGCCGCGCAGGTCCTCGCTCATCTTGCCTTTCGAGAAGGCACAGAACTGACATTTGAAGTAGCAGACGTTGGTGTAGTTTATGTTTCGATTCACAACGAAGCTTACTGTGTCTCCATTACACTCATGTCTTAGTCGATTAGCTTGTTGTGTTATATAGCTGAAGTCTAAGCCGCGGCTCTCGAACAGGCGGCTCACGTCTTCAATTGAAATCTCCGCCTGCGCTTCGCACGCAGCGACGATTCTTTGAATATCACTCGATACTTGCTCAGGGGTAACGGCGCGTTCCAGCAACTGCTTATCAAGAAGCGGGATTGGCTCGGTGGCTCCAGGTGTCCAGTTGTCTCTCTTAGCAAATCCGCAGCTATCACTTTGCTTGAGTATTGGGAATTTCAGCTGATCATCCAGCCACTTATTTGGATTACACGCAAACTCGGGGTAGATCGTTAGTCGCTGATCTAGAAATTTTCCGGCGGCTGCAGTCTCTCTCGCTAGATTCTCGAGGTGAGGCCATGGTGCCTCCGGATTTACATGGTCGGGTGTAAGAGGAGAGACCCCACCCCAATCGTTAATGCCGGCGTTAACTAATTGTGGAAGCACGCCTGGGCTGAGATTAGGGGGCGCCTGAATGTTCATCTGCGCGCCGAAGATCAGTCTCGCTACCGCCAGAGTCCAAACGAGTTCATTGAGGTCGGGTTCTGGTGCCTGCGCCATCTTGGTGTTTTCTTTCGCGCGAAAGTTTTGCACGATAACTTCTTGCAGATGGCCATGTTTCTCGTGTGCACTGCGCAGTGCAAGTAAGGACTCTATTCTTTCTAGCCGGGTTTCACCTATGCCGATCAGGATGCCAGAGGTAAAAGGTACGCTAGCCTGACCTGCGATTTCGATTGTCTCTAGCCGCGTCACAGGGTCTTTGTCGGGAGAGCCATAGTGCGGCATACCCTTTTCGCAAAGTCTAGATGATGCTGACTCCAACATAATTCCCATGGAAGCGCTGACTTGACGCAGTTTGTCTATCTCCTCTCTCGTCATATTGCCAGCGTTGATGTGAGGTATCAGGCCTGTTTCTCTTAAAACAGCACCGGCTACTTTAGTCACGTAGTCGATGGTGGATTCGACGCCTAATTCGGCAAGCGCTTCGCGAGCCGCCTTGTAACGGAGCTCAGGTTTTTCACCCAGAGTAAATAATGCTTCCTGACAACCCTCTTCGGCGCCTCGATGACAGAGCTCGAGGACTTGCTCGAGGCTCATATACGCTTGATCGATTCGCTTGGGTGTCCGGGCGAAGGTGCAGTAATGGCATACGTCGCGACAGAGGTGAGTAAGGGGTATGAATACTTTCTTAGAATAAGTGATGACGTTGCCATGGGCACTATCGCACAAAGCTCTTGCCTCACTGGCGAGAGTTGCTGTGTCTGTTCTCGAAGCCAGCGCTAATGAATCGGCGTCGCTGAGCAGTGTTTGCGATGTCGTGTATGCCTGTGGGTCTTGTACCAAAAGAGCAGCCTATTCCCAAATTAGTGAAAGATGGTAGATTACCAGTCTCAGAGATAAAAAGAGAGCAAGAAAATGCCTATAGAGCCGTCATTTGGAAGGTCCCGAGAGCGAAATTGCACAGTCAGGCTATTCTGGCCTGCGATCGCGGTTCTTATGCAGATGCTAGGGCTCATTCTAGTCCTTCCGCAACTGGCCTATGGTCAGCAAGTCGAGGCAGGAAGTTACTTGCTGGACAACGTAAGGGTGATTATCGGTGACGGAAGCGTATTGGAGTCAGGGGCATTGTTGGTCGATGGCGGCCGTATTAGCGCTGTCGGGCTGCGATCAGAAATAGAGCCTGAGTTAAGCGTTGAGGTGATCGATCTAAGCGGTAAGACAATTATGCCAGCCTTGATAGATAGTCACGCGCACTTGGGTTACGAAGGTCACACTAGCTGGGGTGCCGAAAACTACAGTCGTGAAAATCTCATCGATCATCTTCAACGTTATGCTTATTACGGATTCTCGGCGGTATTCTCAGCCGGTAGCGATCCCGATGCGCTAGCTTATCAGGTGCAGCAGGCTCAGCTAGCCGGTGAGTTTCCTAGTGCTCGCTTTCTCTTCGCGGCAGGTATGGCGCCGCCGGGGCAGGGGCCGAATGATCAGTTCCTGACACATACAGTTGCACTCGAGAAACAGACTGGTCAGCGCATCCTTTACGGGGTGGATAGCGTAGAGCAAGCTATCGATTCGGTTCGCGAAATTGCGGCGAAGAATATTTCCGTTATTAAAATTTGGGTAGATGACCGCGGCGGCAGTCAACAAAAATTAGCGCCCCAGTTGTATCGCGCAATCGCTGATGAAGCTGCTAAAAATGGCATCGAAATTTATGCTCACCAGCAATACGCTGAAGATATGCCCAGCTTGTTGGAAGCTGGCGTCAGTGGATTCCTGCACGGCAGAATCGGAGCAGGCCTTGGTCGGGAGATTGCACAGCAGCTGACTGCTGCAAATGCCTTTGTTGTTCCGAATATGGGCTTGGGAGAGTTACGGCGTGAGGCAATTGGAACTGATGACTTTTTGCGCGCTTCGTTGCCAGAATCTGTGGCTGCTCGATTGGGTGAGAGCGGCCAGCGATTGCTCAAAGCAAATAGAGAAGAAGCTCTCGAAGCGGAACTGCGTGCTAGCTTTGGACACTTGCTAGATGCAAATGTTGATATCGTACTAGGAACGGACGCGGGTGCAGTACCTGATCATTTCTTTGGCTACACGGGACATCGTGAATTGGAGATTTTTGTACGCCTGGGTATGACACCCATGCAGGCAATTGTAGCGGCTACCAGTAAGCCGGCACAGAGATTGGGTTTAGACGACCTGGGTCTCTTGCAGCCTGGATATAGCGCTGATTTGGTAGTGCTGGATGAAAATCCCTTGAATAATATTCGCAATACTCGTTCGATCTCTTTGGTCTTCTTGAATGGGAAAATGTTGGATCGAGCAGGTTTGGCAGCTGACTTCACGCAATAGGCTTTCAAGTAGTAATCGATACGCCTTTAAAATTCCCAACCGGTTTTCGGCGGAGATAAACATAGGCTGCGCTCGATGGAGCCTATCATTATTGGCTCCATCGGATAACAGTTTCCAAGCAACTATCCTCGTGTACGGGGCCGATTTCTGCAGAATTTGTAAAATTTAAGGCGAGTGGTTTAAGTATGAGAGATATCGATCCAAATTTTGATCCCGCGCTGCATATATTGACAGATTCTAGCTACTTCGAGGACATGAGTGTTGGTCAGCGTTTTGTTATTCCGTCGAGGACACTTGGGGACGCAAACTTCGCGGCATTTCAGCTCGCTTCGGGAGACAACCACCCAATACATTATGATGTGGAATACTGCCGGAAAAAGGGTCATCCGCATATGCTGGCTCATGGATTCCAGATCGCTATTCAGACAGCTCCTGGAGCGGGCATGCTGCCACACGTACTTGAGGAAAGTTTGATAGGACTGATAGAGCAGAGTTCGAAATTTCTGGTGCCGGTATATTGTGGAGATACAGTTTACCCTGCACTAGAAATAAGCGAGTTGATTCCAGGAAAGACAACTGGCGTGATTGTCTTGAGTAGTACAGTGCACAATCAACACCGTCAGTTGGTGATGCGTGGTGAACAGAAAATGTTAGTGCGTAAGAGGTCGCCGACCTAGCGGTAAATTTGTCGTCGATACTACTGCGTACCGGATATAGTTAAGATTATCCCCGGGAATTTCTAGTAGCGTACATGCAGTAAACTCTTTTCCTTCACATCAGGAAGGACGAGGGTGTCGAAATTGCTAATGCCGTGCTGAAGTAGTCCCTTGAGTACTTTTGGTGGTTGGCCCAGGAGGATAGTGCCCAATTCGTCTTGGTATAGACGACTGCCCGCCGAGGGTTGAATTTGAGCGGCTGCTGCCGCTGTATGCGCTAGCTGCATTGTTAGGTTTTTTGATAGCTATTTATTATCCACGAGCCCAGTTGCCAGTGCCTAACTCTAGAAGACTTCAATCTGTAAGGTATCAAGGGAAGACAAGCATGAGTACAAGTTAGGGTTAATTGGTCAACTTGACCGCCTAGCTATTGATTCCTAGTCGATTTCACTTCTGGCCATGTTGTAGAATTCGGGATTTGGTTTGATGTTAGCCATATTGGCGAGCCGGTTCGATAGAGCGAATAGGGCCGCGATAGAGCCAATGTCCCAGATTTCCTCCATGGTGAATCCATTCTCAAGTAAGGTCTGTATATCTGGTTCACCGATTTCATTTGCCTGCTGCG
>CASQMQ010000018.1 GCA_949430125.1 uncultured Pseudomonadales bacterium | reverse complement strand
GCATGAATAATTTTCCATTCATCGAATGCTTGGGCGTATAAAGCTGCACTGAGAACCATTGAAACCAAAAACAGTGTACTTCTTAGCATGACAACCTCTTCTTAATTCAATTTATCCTACGATGCATAGTAGCAACTAATACTGGATATCACCGGCTCAATTCTTTAGCGAGAAAACTGCGCATGCTGGTCAATTATTCTGGCCGCCACATTACATAGCTATTGCTCTGCAGAGCGAGTCGTAACATCTCTCGCAGAGGTGCCGCACGGTCACCGAGACTGACAGGATCCTGCTTTTCCTCATCGACCGGCTCCTCGGAATCCTCCATTTGGTTCTCTAGCGCCTTTTCGAGGCTAGCAATCGCCTCCGAAATAGCGTCTCCGCTAATCGAACCCTCTGCTCCTTCCACCCTGCCCCGCCATCGCTAGAATCTGCTCTGCAATTTGGCTCTGCATTATGAAAGGCGCTGCCTTTTTACTTTCAAATTTTATTAACACAACCCTCTCCAATTATTGAGTCCGACATACCGCAGAATAGTCGCCTCAGGAGTCAATTCATAGCAGCGCCTAAGTCCCAACCTTTACGCACATACAATTCCATAAGCCTACTCAAAAATCTCCTAGTATGTGAATTTTAGTAACATATTTGTGTTATTTCTACCCAATTTGACAGCTAAATAAATGACTGTTCATGAAAGTTTGCCAGTCTAATTACTCATATGCTATACATCTGTATCGCTTTATTAGGGCGGGGCTAGACAAAGAAAATAAAGTGTAGATTTTAAGGCATCGCCTTACTAAAAAGTCAGAAAATCAATGGAGAAGGTAATATGAATCCCCACTATAAAAACAAAAGATTTCGACGCAAAGCCCTCTGTACCAGCATCGCACTCGGCCTGCTAAGCACGCCGTTTTACGCATCAGCCCAGCAAGACTCACAAGTCGAAGAAGTTGTTGTTACCGGCTCCTACATCCGGCGCAGCGAAGGCATCATCGCCGCTTCACCTATAACATCGCTAACAGCTGATGACATTACCGATCAGGGCACTCTGAATATGGCCCAGATCGTTCAGAACATGACGTTCAATAACGGCTCGGGTGTTACCAACTCAATTCAGGCGAGTGGCGCCTCTAGTAATAGCGCCGCCTTTAATCTTCGCGGATTGGGCACGCGTGCCACGCTGCAACTGATCGATGGTAAACGTGTCACCAACTCCAATGTGCAATGGCTGATGCCTAGCATAGCAATCCAGCGACTTGACATTGTAACCGACGGTGCTGCAGCACTTTATGGCACCGATGCGGTGGCCGGCGTGATAAACATGCTGCCCTACAAAACCTATGAAGGCCTAAAGATCGAACATTTCAACGAGACTGACAATAATGGCCTATTCAACGGGAAGGGAGATTTCAGAGATCAGACAACTTCTTTCCTATGGGGAAAACAACTAGGCAGCGATGTCAACCTAGTGGTTGCAGGCTCCTTCCGGGGTAACGGTACGCTCGAGTGGACCGATAGACCCAAGTTGGCTTTAGCCGGCCTAACAGATAACAATGGTGCTAATCCAACCAACTGGAATGTGCCACAGCGCGACGACAGTGGCGCCCTGCTTGGAACAACCGCAAAAACTGCGGACCCTATCTGCGGCACAGACCCAGTCACCGACCCCCTGGTGCAGGGTGGCAATAAGTTTGGAACCCTCGCATTTGGCTCGTGCTGGTTTCCTTTTGCCGACACCAGAGACTTTGTTGAACAGAAGACGCAGTCATCTCTTTATTCCAATATCACATGGGAAGTGAGTGAGGATCTTTCATTAAGCTCACAACTACTCTGGGGCAGATGGCAAGGCCACGGCCGCCAGAATCAAGGTAATCCAGGCACGCGTTATGCTGATCTGTCGGATGTGCGTGGCGAAATTCCAGGCAATCCTTTCAGAGCCATGAGCGGTGACGGACGGGCGCTATTTGCTCAACCACGACTAGATGGCAATGGCGCGATTCTCGCCGACCCCTATGGCAATCAGCAGCCCTTGCGCAATGCTGCCGGGATAGTCCAATTGGCTTCCAATCAATTTGCTAGCTTAGCGACAGACCCAAACGGCGGCGTACCCTTCAACGAAGATGTGCCTTTTAGTAGTCAGTACTTACCCTTTGGATTAGCCAACACGCTGCCTCAGGCATTCGACAGCGACGACATTAGCCGTAAAGAGAATGATGAACGCGACGTGCGCCTATCATTTACTGCCGACTTCACGGTGCCTTTTTTAGAGGGCTGGGAAGGAACATCGACTTATTCTTATGGTGAGCATAATGTTGTCAGCGCACAAACGCAGCATTTCAGCTTCAGCGCGCTCGAGCAGGGTTTAAATTGCGACCAGGTCAATGATGCAACTGCTTGCTTCAACCCGTTCGGCGCACCTGATGTCTCTCCTTATCGAAATTCGCAGGCTATTGCAGATGCTATCTACACGCGAGCTCGCGTTAATAACAAAGATAAGCTGCAGACCTTCGATGTCGTGATCAATGGCGAAATCTCCCCGGGCGGATTTGAGTTACCCGGCGGCGTAATTGGCGCTGCTATAGGTTATCAACGCCGTGATGAGACCGACTCAAACGTGCCCACAGTGTACCAACAGCAAAATGATCGCCTGAACAGTATTCAGGCGCTACCTACAAAGTTTAGTCGCGATAGTGACTCATTCTTTGCCGAGTTCTCGTTCCCAGTACTTGCCAATGTTGAGGTCAGTGCCTCTGTCCGCGATGAGCAGTTCAGTAGTGGTCAGGGAGACGTCGTGAGTAAGTTCGGTGTGACCTGGAGCCCGACCGATTGGGCTACTCTGCGGGCTACTCAGGGCGAGGCCTTCATTGTGCCAAGCCTGAACCAGCTGAATGCGCCGGAGGGCTGTGGACTGAGTAACGTGGACGATCTGTTTACCTCTTTCTCGGGTTTCATCACATCGTGTAAATCGGGCAACCCGGGTCTGGTATCCGAGACTGCGGATAGCTTCTCGGTAGGCGTGGATTTGACGCCAATCGATGGCCTAGACATACATCTGACCTACAGTGAAACCGACTTCTCAGATCGTATTGTCGATACCACTACGCAAGATATCATAAGAGCGGATTTTGCAGCCTTTCAGGCCGCTAGCGGTTACGTAGCTAGTGATGCAAATCCTCTACCATCGCTTGAACAGCTAACGGCATGGGTTGCTAACCCTCTTTCGGACCCGCGCATTCAGCGTGACCCGCTAGACATTACAAGCCCTACTCGCATCGACCGTAGTGATACGAATGCATCGTCTATGCTGGTTAAGTCTTGGGATATTCAGGCGAATTACAACTTCGATCTGGATGCCATTGGCCTTGGCAGCTGGGGTGATTTTCGTACTGGTCTGAATGCTACCTACACGGATACCTACACTTGGCAGGAAGGTCCTGACAAGCCAGTCCGGGAAGCTAAGGGTAATCAGAACAACTCCTTTGGTGCCGTGCCGATCATTCCAGAGTGGCGTGCCAACGTAAGTTTGGGTTGGAGCCTAGGCAATCACAGCATTAGCACTACCGTGCGTTATATAGACGAAGTGATTTTTGATGCTAACGAGTTTAGCTTTCAGGCGTACCTACGTCCTCAGAACCTTTGGACAACCACCGACGTGATACGCGCATGGACACAGACTGACATGTTCTATACGTATAACAACTTGGAAGTCTATGGCGGTAACGCAACGCTAAGCCTTGGTGCACGTAATCTGTTCGATCGCGAAGCGCAGAAGACTGGCATGATCGCAGGTGTTGTCTCGCAGATTCAAAGCCCATTGGGACGCATGCTCTATGCTCGCATTGGCTATGAGTTCTAATACAGCGAAGATGTAAACTTCCGCAAGGAATAAAAAGCCCAGCGCCAAAACGCTGGGCTTTTTTTATTTGTTCAACTGGAAAATAAAGTTTGCTGCTAAAGCGGCACCATACTAGTTAGCTCAACCAGTTTTAAACCACTTCCCAAGCAGCCCTCAGATGTCTCCGAAGCCATCGGCGAATTTAGCGGAAATATTTTGAATGTTTCGCATCGGAGAATGCCCGCGAGCGTACCTATTAAAAAGGTCGAGCTCTATCTCACGGCAGAAACGCGCGATGCTGCTCAAAACCTAGAAATACTCACCAGACTAAAAGAGCTGGATTACAACGCCGGGCTACTAAAAGAATAGTTTTCTTCGAGAGGAGCTAAGTAGCCACCATCAGCAATAGGACGCTCAGCGCAACCAACATGATCCCAACGTATTCTTTCGTCGTAATTTTTTCACCGAAATAGAAGTAGGTTATCACTAGGGTGACAGCGAATTCAGCCTGACCTAGCGTCTTAACAACTGCGGCATCTTGGAGGCTCATCGCAGTGAACCAGCCGACCGATCCCGCCAGGCTACTAAAGCCTATAAAGACACAGCTACGCCAACGGGCGAGCATGAGCGGTAGTTGGCTGCTCTCCCGAATGAGAACATACAGCAGGCAGCTAGCAGTCTGCACAAGCACCATATAGAGCAGCACGGCTGCCGCACTAAAAAGACGCGGCAACTCTAGAGATAAAGAAGCCTCTCGTATCCACAGTGATGCTAGGGCGAACGCCAATCCCGCGCCGATTCCAAACTTAATACTCTCATTCTGAAAGAGGTCAGAAAAGCTAAGCCTCCAGTTGCTGGCAATGAGAACACCGACAACACCGATAGCAACCGACAGATAGGCCACTGGACTTAGCGCCGCTGAGAAAAACAGCGCTCCAATGACAGCCGTGAGCAGGGCTTCTGTTTTAGCAAGCGCGGTGCCAACCGCGAAATTGCGTAGCGTGAGCGCCTTGATCAGGAATACGGTGGCAATTATTTGCGCTATCGCGGCTAGACTTGCCGCCCGGTAGAACACGGCATTGCCAACTAGGGCTTCTTCTTGATAGACGGAGCGCAAAAAGAAGAAATAGGCGAGCGCGAATGGCAATCCAAAGAGATACCTTATAAGCGTGGTCGTGGATGTATATAGGCTCTGCGCTATCTGTTTCTGAGCTGCGGTGCGCACCGACTGCATTACCACGGCAAGCAATGTAAACAGTATCCAAGTTTCCATGCGGGCACTATACAGGACGTCCTAATGAATAATGGGCGATTCTCGTATTTGCGGGGTTAATACGAGAATCGTCCACAGTAACCGCCGCCACCATCCTTGCGTTTATCGAGAAATACCCCCAAATAGCAACGGATTTACCGCCATAGCACAGTAAACTGGAGTGCGCTAAACTGGTTCAGAATTACGATTTAGAGGAAACTAAGTCGTAGTGAGTTTAGTGTAGAAAAGGGGCCTAGATTTGTCAGTAGTATCATTCCAAAAATCAAGCAAAAATCCTTCAACGTCGAAGCCAGGACGCAAGTGGCTTCGCTTCGTTACTGCTGCGAGCCTATTCGATGGCCATGATGCTGCCATCAATATCATGCGCCGCATTCTACAATCCAGTGGTGCCGAGGTCATTCACCTCGCCCACAATCGCTCGGTCCAAGAAATCGTAGACGCTGCCGTTCAAGAGGATGTCGATGCTATCGCTATAAGCTCTTATCAGGGCGGTCATATCGAATACTTCAAATACCTCGTAGATCGCCTCAGAGAATTGGATGCGACGCACATCAAAATCTTCGGTGGTGGTGGCGGTGTAATTATCCCAGCAGAGATTGAAGAGCTACACGCCTACGGCGTGAGCCGCATCTATTCCCCTAATGATGGTCAGACTATCGGTTTACAAGGCATGATCGACGACATGCTGCGGCGCTGCCATGATGGAGATGATCGTCCCAGCCGCTCCAAATCCAGCGGAGCTCAACACCGGCGATAGAATCACACTAACGCGCACAATTACCGGCATCGAGAATGGCGAATACTCTGCTGAAGAATTAGCTACCCTTAAGGATAAAGCGGACTCAGTCAAAGCCACACCTATTTTGGGTATAACGGGAACTGGCGGTGCAGGCAAGTCATCGTCTACCGATGAGATCATCAGACGATTCAGGCAAGACAGCGGAGATTCGCTGACGATTGCAGTACTAGCAATCGACCCTACTAGAAAAAAGACAGGTGGCGCCTTGCTTGGCGATCGGATTCGCATGAACGCGATCGGTCACTCCAATATATTCATGCGCTCGATAGCCACACGAGATGCTACCGTAGAAATTCCCGAGAGATTGAGCGAGATTATCGCCGCTATTAAACTCTCCGGATTCGACCTCATCATTGTGGAAACCCCAGGCATCGGCCAGGGTGATGCAGGCATCGTTCCCTTTGTTGATACCTCTTTGTATGTCATGACGCCCGAATTCGGCGCGGCTAGCCAGCTGGAAAAGATCGACATGCTGGACTATGCCGATATCTTTGCTATCAACAAGTTCGACCGAAAGGGAAGCGAGGACGCACTCAGGGACGTCTGCAAGCAAGTGCAGCGCAATCGCGAAGCCTTCGATCGAATGCCCGATAAGATGCCAGTATTCGGCACTATAGCGTCCAAGTTCAATGACGACGGTATTACTGCGCTCTACCAGGCACTCGTTCCGTTATTGCGAGAGAAGGGCTTGCTTGACTATGCCCAGTCTATCGAGTCACTGGACACTAAAAAGTCGACACAAACCACACTAATTATCCCCGCCGGCCAACAGCGCTATCTGGCGGAGATTGCTGAAGTCGTGCGTGACTACCATGACCAGGTGCAGACTCAGTCACAACTCGCTCGCGAGAGGCAGCAACTCGCCGCCAGTAAAACCATGTTGGATACCGCAGCAAAAGACAGCTCCGAGCTTGATGAACTCATAGCACTTAAAGACAACGCTATGGATAGTAAGGCGAAGCGGTTATTGGATGCCTGGCCACAGCTAAGAGAAGACTACTCGGGTGAAGAGTATGTCGTAAAGGTTAGAGACAGAGAGATCCGCACCGCACTCACACGTACTTCGCTCTCTGGCACAAAGATTCCTCGAGTAGCCCTACCCGACTACAAAGATCACGGCGAGTTATTAAAATGGCTGCTCTTGGAAAATGTTCCCGGACGCTTTCCCTTTACTGCTGGCGTGTTTCAATTTAAGCGTGAGTCGGAAGACCCAACACGTATGTTCGCTGGCGAAGGAGATGCATTTCGCACCAATCGACGCTTTAAGCAACTCTCCGAACACTCCCAAGCCAAGCGGCTCTCCACCGCATTCGATTCGGTGACGCTGTATGGTTTCGATCCAGCGGTACAGCCGGACATCTATGGCAAGGTAGGTAACTCCGGCGTCTCTATCGCCACGCTCGATGACATGAAAGAACTCTATAGCGGCTTTGATCTATGCAGCCCTACAACATCCGTGTCGATGACAATAAACGGGCCCGCGCCAACGATACTCGCAATGTATATGAATGCTGCGATAGATCAGCAGGTAGAAAAGTTTAAGGGCGCGAACGATGCCGCACCGACTGCCGAGGAATACGAGTCACTAAAGGCGCAGGCACTTGAAAATGTCCGCGGCACTGTTCAGGCGGACATATTAAAAGAGGATCAGGGCCAGAACACTTGCATCTTCTCGACTGAATTTAGCCTCAAGTTAATGGGCGATATTCAGGAGTATTTCACAGCCAATAAGATTCGCAATTTCTATTCTGTTTCAATCTCGGGGTATCACATTGCCGAAGCCGGTGCGAATCCAATCTCGCAACTCGCATTCACGCTTTCTAATGGCTTCACCTTCGTAGAGGCGTATATCGCTCGCGGCATGAAGGTGGATGACTTCGCGCATAATCTATCCTTCTTCTTCTCTAATGGTATGGATCCGGAATACACGGTCTTGGGCCGAGTTGCTCGTCGTATTTGGGCTACAGCCATGCGCTTTAAATATGGCGCTAGCGAGCGTAGCCAAAAACTCAAATACCACATACAAACATCAGGCAGATCCTTGCATGCACAGGAGATGTCATTTAATGATATTCGCACAACGCTGCAGGCATTGATCGCGGTCTATGACAACTGCAACAGCTTACACACGAACGCATACGACGAAGCGGTAACCACGCCTACTGAGGAGTCGGTTCGCAGGGCGATGGCTATACAACTAATTATCAACAAAGAATGGGGTTTAGCTGTCAACGAAAACTCGAGTCAGGGTTCGTTCATCATTGATGAATTAACGGATCTCTTAGAGGAAGCCGTACTTCAGGAATTTGAACGCATTTCCGAACGCGGCGGAGTTTTAGGGGCTATGGAAACTGGCTATCAGCGCGGCAAGATTCAGGACGAATCAATGTACTACGAGCACCGAAAACACGATGGCAGCCTGCCCTTGATTGGGGTTAATACTTTTCTAAACCCAGAGCCTGAAGCGGAATTGGAAATAGAATTGGCACGCTCGACCGAAGCTGAGAAGCAAAGCCAGATAGATCGCTTAGCGGCATTCAAATCTAAGAATGCCGAGCATGCTGAGTGAGGCCTTAGAGCGACTGCGGCGCGCCGCTATCAATAACGAGAATGTCTTTGAAGAGTTGATGCACGCGGTGCGCTACTGCAGCCTGGGTCAGATAACAGACACGTTCTTCGAAGTTGGGGGGCAGTACCGCAGAAACATGTAAGCGTGCCCAATTTAAATTCGCAGAACGAATCTTAAGAAGCGGGCTTCCTAAACTTCATCGCCACTCTGTCAGTTTTACCGCGTACACTTGGATCGCTCATCGGCGTGTTGCGGTCATCACCTTGATTACGCAAGACATCTGACTCAGCGACAAATTCGAATCCAGCAGAAATTAGATCGCTACGGATAATGCCCAGGATTGATCCTGTGCAATGTATTCGCAACATCCACACTAACACCAGATCCGGCGGCATGATTCACGACACCTAAGATGCCGCCTGCTTTTAGAAATCAGTAGAGCCTCTCAACAAAATCAGCGGCATCGATGGCAGGCCAACTAGTCTCTTAATAATACAAGTCGTGGAAGCCCCGAACGATCACAGCCGTATCGTGATCTAGGCGCTGCGCTGACCTAGGGTGTAGCGAACAGTGTAAGCAAGGGCTAGAAATCCCACCCACAAAAAAGGGCGGTATAACCGCCCTTTTAAGATTCACATTCATTGAAATATCAAGCGAATGCTACTCAGTCACGTTTACCGTGATATAAGCATCGTCATAGAGACCGCCGTCATCGGCCCGTCCCCATAGAACGTAGGTTCCAGGCTCATCGAAAGTCACTTCCACATCATGCATTCCATCTTCCGGGCTTTTTGGCGGCATCCAAAGGGTTCCCCAAGGAGAATGTGCTCCAGCACGAGTATCCTCCCATGGCTTAGCTTGCTGCGGGCTGAACTGAACATCACCTGCTCCGCGGTAAACATTCCATGACAGGAACAATCCGTTTATTTTTTGGACCGTCACCTT
This sequence comes from uncultured Pseudomonadales bacterium, assembly GCA_949430125.1. GTDB lineage: Bacteria > Pseudomonadota > Gammaproteobacteria > Pseudomonadales > Pseudohongiellaceae > UBA9145. The sequence goes on along the minus strand of CASQMQ010000018.1, from coordinate 14,665 downwards.
TATTGGCGGCGACATCAACAGGCGTTGGCGAACATTTTCTTCAGTTACAAAAGCAACCGCAAGAGGACCGCCGACAAACTCCGCAAACTCTCTAGCTTGCTCCACTGGATCGGTAGGAGTAGGAATGCCATCGTCAGCAACATGAGTACGCAAAGCCATAGCCTGGCCCACTCTTACTGTGCGGATATCATCACCTTGAACCGTAGTTACCGGCGGAAGATTCGCGCGTGATTCAGGGCTACTAGTTCCGGCACCAAGAGAGCCCGTCTCCGATGCAATCACCATATTGTCGACCAAGTAATCATCCTTCAATGTTCCGTAGGCTTTGCGATCAACTCCATTCACACTTAGTGTCCATACCAGCTCGCGATCACCCCAATCAGAAGGAACCTGAACTTCGAAGGTAAAGCGATTACGACGCGGAAGGAAGTGAGTCGGCTGACCACGATCAGCGTCGCCCGGAGAAAACATATTGTTTTCGCCAACATCGACATTTGGCTCTTCTTCCCAGTTCTCGTTCATGTAACCGAACATCATATTGAATGTGCCATCTTCGTTTGGCCGCCAACCTTCAAATGCCGGTTCGATGTGCTGCCCGCTACGGTAAGTATCAGCTGATACTAACGGTGATAAAATCACAGCACTTAGCGCGATCACGAAAAATCTAAAGGCTTTGATCGCGCTTCCTAATTTTAAACTTTGCATATCTAATTTGTCCCCTGCAATGCAACTTCATTACTTATTTCATCTGTGGAATTTACCGGCGCAACAAGTGGCGCCAAACATAATGGACAACCAATCACATGATCGTTTGGTCCAAGATTTAGTGTCTGACGTCGATTTTCCATTTCTTCAAAAAATTGCTCGTCATCCATTTTTACCCGCATGCCCAAATCGATAAACATATTGGTTACAGATCGGTTACCAGATCCCTGCCAGTTTCTTGGGTCAGGGACATTGGGATTGGTTTCAGTATTATTCATATAACCAACAATGTGGAGAATAGTCCCCTTCGGCAACAGAGGCTGCGCATCGTTGTCGTACGCATAGCCACGTACCCAGTTATGGTCATAACCAACACAAGAAAGTGTCTCTACTGTATAGCCCCATATCGCTTCAAGACACATGCGCTCGCCAGGGGCATGCAAATGTGGCTCGAATGTAATGATTTTGAGGTGGTCTTGGAGAACGGTATAGGCATGTAGTTCCTGAGCGTCTTCGTTGCCCGCAATACTAATGTCTACGCCATTACCCAAGCCTAGAGTAACTCGCTCGTACTTTGGCTCGTAACCAACCGGATGAAAACGGAACCCAACTTCCAAATGCGCTGTAGTGTCTTTGCCATTGGAATGCATATGAACAGAATCAGAAACGAGGAAGGTACCCGCTTTAAGTAGGCGTCCACCGTCCACATCGAAAATGTCTGCGTTGCGCCCTACTTCATGCACTGGCCAGCCGGTTGCAGTCTCTGCGATACGCTGCCCGTTTTCGTCTATCTCGGCCGTTGACCAGATCATGTGGTGGAATATGTACCTGCCGCCAACGGTGTCTCGACCTGTACCGGCACTGTAGTTCACATCGTTGACTTCAACAATTTCCACAGACTTCACATAGCGATCTTGTTCTATAGGGATAGCTATTCTATCAATCTCACCCCACCAATCAGGAGTGCCTGCTAATTTGGTTACATCGTTTGTGCTGACAACGAGATCGGGTTGACCTGCCGTCCACTTCAGATCATCGCTGAAGGCTAGAGCTTCAGGCGCATCTGCTGGATCACCCTTCGGCGTTCCACTTCGTGCCCAGGCTGAGATAGCGGCAAGCTCTGCATCGCTCAATGACGGGTCGAATTTGAAGTCCTGAATACCAATGTCCTTCTCCATATACCATGGCGGCATCGCTCCGGCTCTATCACGCAGTGCAGTCTTGTATTCGATCAGTCCAGCGAAAGGTGCTACTTCGTCGTATGACACGAGCGGCATAGGGCCGACACCCCCGGAGCGATGACAATTCTGACAGCTGCGCTGCAAAATTGGTTCGATATCCTTATGGAATGTGACTTCATCCGACTGGGCATTTGCCAGAGTCGGTAAAGACAAGACGGATAAAACAGCGATAGCTTGAGATAGCTTCACCAATTTGCGAAATATTGATCGGTAGCTTGTAGTTAACACCAGCGGACCCTCCATTTAGTGATTCTTTGGCCTGTCCTACCCGAGCGGGCAGACAAGTCTCGTATGGCCAAGATCAGCCTTGAAGAACTGTTCATTAGCATAGAATTGAACCAAATTTAGACAGACTGTCTTGTGAATTCTGAACTATTCTTGGCGAATTTTGGAATAAGAGTAACTGCCTGGAGAAGCATGCATTCCGAAACGATTAACATTTCGCCAAACTTTACGCGATTTTTAGTGCCATAAATGGGAATTTGACCGTAATTGGACGCTAATACTGTTCATTTCGCAACTACACTCGCACCAGTCTTACTATTGCCGATCTAGCGAAGAACTTGTCTATTCAGGGATATAGATTGCGACGAGTAATCAATCAACAGCTGGAGTTTAGAAACTTCAATCAATTCTTGAATAATTATCGCATCGAGGATGCATGCACACGACTGCGTGATACCAATACGCCAATATCTACGATAACTCTGGACGTTGGATACGCACTCATCGTCTGTCTTCAACAAGGCATTCAAGGATCGGTACAAAGTGACACCTTCGGAGTTTCCCACAGCGAGCATTCGACTACGTAGATTTTGAACTGCGAACCTATCCTTAGCAGATTATTAATAGTTTAGAACGAAAAAGCCCGAGCAATGCCCGGGCTTTTTCGTTCTAAAAAGTAGAGAGAATTAAGCCACGTGCGCAGCTCTTTCCTCTTCACTGATTTCTTTGATGCTCAGCTTGATACGGCCTCTAGCATCTGTATCTAGAACCTTAACTAGAACGTCCTGACCCTCTTCTAGATGCTCGTTTACATTCTCTACACGCTCTTGCGAAATTTGAGAGATGTGAACCAAGCCATCTTTGCCCGGCAAAATTGTAACGAACGCGCCGAAGTCGACGATTCTCGCTACCTTACCATTATAGATCCTGCCTACTTCGGCTTCTGCTGTAATGGCATTAACCATCTCGAGCGCAGCATCGCGAGAGTCAGCGTCTTCGCCGTAAATGCGAACGTTACCATCGTCATCGATATCAACTGATGCGCCAGTCTCTTCAGTAATGCCACGAATAACTGCACCGCCCTTACCGATAACGTCGCGAATCTTGTCTGTATCGATCTTGATCATCGCCATAGCAGGCGCGTTATCAGAAACCGTTTCTCTAGCAGTTGAGATGACTTTATTCATCTCATCAAGGATATGATTTCTAGCTGTATGAGCCTGCTCGAGAGCAATCTCCATGATCTCTTCGGTAATGCCCTGAATCTTGATGTCCATCTGCAGAGCAGTAATGCCAGCGGCTGTTCCCGCAACTTTGAAGTCCATATCGCCAAGATGATCTTCGTCACCAAGGATATCTGTTAGGACTGCGAAGCGCTCGCCTTCCTTGATAAGACCCATTGCAATACCGGCAACTGGAGCTGTGATTGGAACACCAGCATCCATCATTGCTAAGCTGCTTCCGCAGACACTCGCCATGGAGCTTGAACCATTAGATTCGGTGATTTCTGAAACTACCCGAATTGCGTACGGGAATTCTTCTTCGGGAGGCATAACAGCAGCAACGCCACGTCTAGCAAGACGGCCATGGCCAATCTCACGCCGCTTCGGGCCACTCATGAAACCAGTCTCACCCACTGAGTAAGGAGGGAAGTTATAGTGCAACATGAATGGGTCTTTTCTCGAACCCTGAAGGTCTTCGATAAGCTGCGAATCACGCAGTGCGCCAAGTGTAGTTACAACCAAGGCCTGTGTTTCACCCCGAGTGAACAAAGCAGAACCGTGAGCCTTAGGAAGAACTCCGGTTTCAACTTCGATTGCTCGAACAGTTGTAGTATCTCGACCATCGATACGCGGATTACCATCTAATACTCGGTTACGTACAGTGCTTTTCTCCAGCTTAGCAAAAACATCTTTTACGTCGTCGGAGCTAACACCTGACTCATCGTTAGCTAGTTGCTCAACAGCCTGTGTCTTCAACGCTCCAAGAGCATCCTGACGAGCCATCTTGTCAGAAACTTGATAAGCCTCGGTAACACCAGCTCCAACTTGGGCTGCAACGGCGGCAGTCAACTCTTCATTGACTGCTTCAGGTTGCCAATCCCATGCTGGCTTGCCAATTTCGGCCTTCAGTTCAGCGATAGAGTCGACAATAACTTGCATCTCTTGATGGGCATACAGAACCGCGCCTAGCATTTGATCTTCGCTTAGTTGCTTCGCTTCAGACTCAACCATTAGAACCGCTGATTTTGTGCCTGCCACGACCATGTCCAGCTGCGATGTTGCAAGCTCTGTATTAGTAGGATTCAAGAAATAACCAGTCTCGTCAGTGTAGCCTACGCGAGCAGCACCAATTGGCTCTGCGAAAGGTATACCCGAAATAGACAAGGCCGCTGAAGCGCCTATTAAGCCTGCAATATCTGCCTGCTCATCTTTGTCAGCAGAAACCACCGTACAAATTACCTGTACTTCGTTCATGAAGCCCTTCGGGAACAATGGACGAATCGGGCGATCAATAAGACGCGATGTTAAGGTTTCATTTTCAGTTGGTCTGCCTTCGCGCTTGAAGAATCCTCCAGGAATTTTGCCTACAGCGTAGGTTTTTTCCTGGTAATTAACCGTCAACGGGAAAAAAGCCGCGCCAGGGTTTGCTTTCTTTCGGCCCACTACGGTCGCTAGTACCGTAGTATTCCCAATGGTTACGACAACAGAACCTGTTGCCTGTCTCGCTACTTTACCGGTTTCCAAAGTGACCGTCTTGCCACCGAATTGAAACGTCTTAGTTACTGGATTAAACATAATATTTTCCCTAATTATTTAATTAGGCGCAGAGCCAACTCATCAGGCTCTACGCAGATATTTACGATTGATAGTCTTCGACAAAGTTAAATAAACAATTAACGACGTAGTCCAAGTCGCTTGATCAAAGTCGCATAACGTTCTAGATTTTTGCGCTTCAAATAGTCAAGCAATTTCCTGCGACTGTTCACCATTCGGATGAGTCCACGGCGGGAATGATGGTCGTGAATGTGCTCTTTGAAATGCGATTGCAGTTCATTGATGTTTGCTGTCAGCAAAGCCACTTGCACTTCGGGTGAACCTGTATCACCTTCGCTCTGCGCGTAGTCTTTGATGATTGTGTCTTTCTGTTCAGCTGATAAAGCCATTTTCTATCTCCTAATATGCAATTAATAAGGTCGCTGAAAAGGCGCGACGGCAACTTCCGTTTAAATTCAGAATAACCACGCATATTAGTAGTTACCTGATACTTTCCCTGTTAAATTCTTAGCTTGGCATCGTACACACTGGACTCAGTGCGCGACTATTAACCTTCGCGGGGCGACCTTCCCTTCATCATCGATACAGCCAATACCGATAAATTGTCCCTCTTCGTACAATCTTACCAAGCCTTCTTCTGGCAAGTGTCTAACCAAAACTGGCTGACCATTCTTAATAAAGCTAGCCGTGACGCTTGGTAATACAACTTCTGGCAAGTCCTCTATGGCCTTGTCCATCGGAATGAGATGTTCATCGATGGTACTCAAACTGCCGCTTTCAAACTCCTCGATCAACTTTTGTGTTGTTACGCAGTCCGCCTCCGTGAATGCACCTGCCTGTGTTCGTCGCAAGGCGATGATGTGCGCTCCACATCCCAATGCCTGGCCGAGGTCATCGGCGATGGTTCTTATATAAGTACCCTTACTACAGGCAATCTCCAGTTCCAACTCGTCGCCTTCGAAGGCTGTTAGCTCGATGCTGTATACGGTAATCCGCCTAGCCTCGCGCTCTATAGTTTGGCCTTTCCGCGCCATCTTATATAGCGGCACTCCGTTTACTTTCAAGGCGGAGTACATGGGAGGCACTTGTTCAATCTCGCCTTTAAATGGTGTTAGCGCCTGTTCAATCTCCAGCTGCGAGATTTGAAAATCGGCACAGCTTTCAAGTACGTTTCCTTCGCAGTCGCCGCTATCTGTTCTAACACCCAGCTTCAATTTAGCTCGATACTTCTTATCCGAATCCAGCAAGAACTGTGATACTTTAGTCGCCTCACCTAAGCAAAGTGGTAGCACTCCAGTCGCTAAAGGGTCTAGGCTGCCTGTATGCCCTGCCTTCTGGGCATCGAAAATTCTTTTTACTTCCTGCAGAGCTCTGTTTGAACTAATACCTATGGCTTTGTCTAGTATAAAGATGCCATCAATACTTCTGCCTTTCTTGCGCTTAGCCAATCTGCATCCCCATCAACTCTAGTGACAACAAACTCAAGAATGCGAATCTTGGTCAGCTGCTAATGCGCTATCTATCAGGCTCGAAAGCTGCTGCCCGCGCTCTATACTTCCGTCGTAGTGAAAACGGAGCTTAGGTACCGAACGAGTACTCAGTCGTTTCGACAATAAGGATCGCAAAAAGCCCGCGGCCTTATTCAGCGCATCTACATTCTCTTTTATCTCTAGCTTGTCCAGATCACCAGGTTCAGAAAGTGTAGATTCATTTATCTGGGGGTCATCGGTCAGGGTATTCAATACCGTCACGAACACCTTGGCATGAGCTAAATCTCTACTCACCTCCACGCCCGTAACCGAAACCATGCCAACCCTAGGATCGTTTACTTCCATCTGGATTAATGATGCAAGTTCTCGCTGAATCTGATCAGCTACCCTTTGCACTCTTGGAGACATATCTGCCACGATTAGTTAACTCATTGAGAACTTATTCTCAAAGGCTCCTGGCCACTTCAGTTGTCTCGTATACCTCAATTTTGTCGCCGACTCTAACGTCAGTGTAGTTACGAACGCCGATTCCGCACTCGATGCCGTTTCGAACTTCGCTGGCATCGTCCTTGAACCGTCTCAGTGATTCGAGTTCGCCTTCATAGATCACCACATCATCGCGCAGAACACGTATCGGCTTGCTGCGATAGACGGTACCTTCGATAACCATGCTTCCGGCGATCTGACCAAACTTAGGCGAGTTGAACACATCGCGAACTTCGGCAACGCCAACAATCTCTTCGCGAATCTCTGGCGAGAGCATACCACTCATGATCGCCTTCGTATCATCGATCACATCGTATATGACATTGTAATAACGTAATTGCAGACCTTCGTTCTCAATAATATCGCGCGACGGCTTATCAGCTCGTACATTAAAGCCAATAATCATAGCCTTGGATGTAGCTGCTAGGTGCGCGTCAGTCTCCGAGATTCCACCCACACCTGAGGCGACGATGTTAACTTCAACCTCTTCAGTATTGAGCTTCTGCAACGAACCCACGATCGCTTCAAGCGAACCGCGTACATCAGTCTTGATGATGATATTAAAGACACCTAGGTTTTCTTTGCCAATGCCAGCGAACATATTCTCAACTAAGTTCGACTGCTGCGATGCCTGCAATGAATCTTTGTGACGCGTGCGTCTGAATTCCGCGATCTCTCGGGCCTTCTTCTCATTAGCTACTACAACAAATTCGTCACCAGCTTCCGGCACACCATTGAGACCAAGAATTTCAACAGGAATAGAAGGACCCGCAGCTTTAATACTCTTACCCGTCTCTTCAACCAGAGCACGAACACGGCCATATTCATGACCAGCTAATACAGTGTCGCCTGTTTTCAGTGTGCCGTTCTGTACTAGAACTGAGGCGACTGGACCACGTCCTTTGTCTAGCCTAGATTCAATTACTACACCCTGACCGGGAACATCGGTATAAGCAGTTAACTCCAAAAGCTCGGCCTGCAGGCTTATGGCTTCTAACAACTGATCGACACCCGCACCAGTAATGGCAGATACTTCTATGAATTGCGTCTCGCCACCCCAATCCTCTGGGATAACTTCCATAGCGGCCAATTCATTCTTAACGCGATCTACATCGACGCCTTCTTTGTCCATCTTGTTGACCGCTACTACTAGCGACACACCAGAAGCTTTCGCGTGCTGCACAGCTTCTTCGGTTTGTGGCTTAACGCCGTCATCAGCGGCAACTACTAGGACAACTACGTCTGTTGCCTTCGCTCCACGAGAGCGCATAGCGGTAAATGCCGCGTGGCCCGGTGTATCAAGAAAACTAATCATGCCGTGATCAGTATTCACGTGGTAAGCACCAATGTGCTGAGTAATACCACCGGCCTCGTGTGAGGCGACTGTTGATTTACGTATGTAGTCCAAGAGAGAGGTCTTACCGTGATCAACGTGGCCCATTACAGTAACTACCGGCGCACGAGTAATCTCTTCTTTACCCGTATCAGATGTGATCGATTCTGCCAACTGATCTTCGATCGCGTCTTCCGATACAAATTTCGGTGTATGCCCTGACTCTTCAATCAATAATATCGCCGTATCTTGATCTATAATCTGATTGATCGTAGCCATAACACCCATGTTGAATAGAGATTTCACCAGCCCTGCCGCCTTAACCGACATCTGCTGAGCCAGGTCCTGCAATGTGTTGGTCTCACCAATTTTAATTTCGCGTTTAATAAAATCTTTTGGCTTCTCGAAGGCATGTTGAGTAGCAGATAGACGTGCCTTGCCTTTCCTGCCACCGCCTCTTCGACCACGCCCGCCCATGTCTTCAACATCTCCGCCTTCTAAAACGAAGTCGTCATTAACATGAATATTTTTGGCCTGTCGCTTGGCTGCCTTATCTTTATTCTTTAGATGATCTTTTTTCTTCTCGCCGGGTTCATCAGAGTCTTTCTTACCCTGTCCTTTACGCTTCGCACCTGGTTTGTCATCTCTAGCTGTAGCAGCTTCTTCGGCAGGCACTTCTGGCGCGGCTTTGTTTCCGGCTGGAGCCTCATCACCGGCTTTTTCTGGCGCTTCTGTTGTTGCTGCCTCTGCAGATTCCGCGTTTGCAGCATCCGCTGTCGCTTCAACATTATTATCTATGGTGGCCTCTTCTGCACTTTTTGCAGCAGTAACTACCGCTTCATCTTCTAATTCTTCTGGCGCATCTTCGGCGACAGCACTGCGTTTAACATAGGTGCGCTTCTTGCGAACCTCAACGTTAACAGTCTTGCCCCTGCCGTGTGTGGACGCCGCTTTAAGTGTGCCAACTGTCTTCCGCTTGAGTGTAATTTTCTTAGGCGCAGAGATGCTGGCCTCAGAGTCTCCGTGGCTACGTCGCAGAAACTGCAATAAAGTGTTTTTGTCGTCGTTCGAAATCGAATCGTCAGCTTTAGTATGCGACAGTCCTGCCTCTTTTATTTGAGACAGCAGCTTGTCTACCGAGACTCCGACAACTTCGGCGAGTTCACTTATTTTTGCATCTGCCATTCAACTACTCCCATTCAACAATTTTCAGAATTGCTGTTACTCAAACCATGGCGCGCGCGCGGTCATAATTAGTTTGCCCGCGCGTTCTTCATCCATGCCTTCGATGTCTATCAATTCATCGATAGACTGCTCTGCCAATTCTTCCATATTGAGAATTCCTTTCTTAGCGAGTTCCAATGCCAGCTTTCCATCCATGCCTTCCATATTCAAAAGATCATCTGCGATATTCGCAGATGATAGATCTTCCTCAGAGGCGATAGCCAAAGTAAGCAATGCATCTTTAGCTCGATTCCTCAATTCATTCGCGACCTCTTCATCGAATCCATCGATAGCCAGTATCTCACCGAGAGGCACGTAGGCAATTTCTTCGAGTGAAGTAAAACCTTCTTGCACAAGAACTTCCGCTGACTCCTCATCGAGGTCGAGCTTTTCAACGAACATTTCGATGAAGCTGCTCGCTTCTTGCTGCTGCTTGTCTGCTGCCTCTTCTTCGCTCATCACGTTGATAGTCCATCCAGTTAACTCACTGGACAGGCGTACGTTCTGACCGTTTCTGCCGATGGCTTGGGCAAGATTATCTTCTTCAACAGCGATGTCCATCGTGTTGCTGTCTTCATCAACAATGATAGAAGCAACTTCTGCCGGAGACATTGAATTGATGACTAACTGCGCCGGGTTATCATCCCAAAGGATAATGTCTATGCGCTCATTCGCTAATTCATTAGAGACTACTTGCACGCGTGAACCACGCATACCAACACAAGCGCCCACGGGGTCGATTCGACCGTCATTCGTGCTAACTACGATCTTGGCTCTCGAGCCAGGATCTCTCGCCGCCGCCTTAATCTCGATAATTTCTTCAGATATCTCCGGCACTTCGATCTTAAATAACTCGATCAACATATCAGGAGAGGTACGACTTAGGAATAACTGCGGGCCGCGCTGCTCAGAGCGAACATCAATCAAAAGGGCGCGCATTCGATCGCCCATTCGGAAGGTCTCTCTCGGAATCATTTGATCGCGAGTTAGTAACGCCTCAGCATTGCTGCCCAGATCGATAATAATGTTATCACGGGTGACTTTCTTTACCGTTCCAGCAACAAGCTCGCCAATGCGGTCTTTATAATCACCAATTATGATTTCTCTCTCGGCTTCGCGTACTTTTTGCACGATTACCTGCTTAGCAGTTTGTGCAGCGATCCGACCAAATTCCATATTGTCGATCTTTTCTTCGTATACATCTCCGACAGAGAGGCCTTTCTTCTTCTCTTGAGCTAGCTCGACAGTAAATTGAGAACCCTCTTCCAGATACTCTTCGTCTTCAACCACCGTCCAAACTCGGAAGGAATCATAGTCGCCAGTCTCTCGATCAACTGCAACTCGGCAGTCAATTTCGTCATGATCATTAAGCTTCTTCGTAGCCGTTGCTAACGCCGACTCAATCGCTTCAAAAATCACTTCACGCGAGACACCCTTCTCATTCGAGACGGCATCTGCAACCATTAAAATTTCTTTACTCATCATAATAATGTCACCTTACTCAAAGCTTAGATTCGGATATTAGTCCAGAGCATAGAGTAAAAATAATCTAGAAAAAAATACTGGCTTTCTCAATATCAGAAAATTCTAAGTCATACTCAGAACTCTCAACTAGCAAGCCAACAATGTCTCCTGAAACTTTTATTATTTGTCCTTTAAACTTACGCCTGCCATCTAATGGCCGTCGTAACTTTAAATCCACTTCGCTGCCAACATATTGCGAATAATGTTCAATACAGAACAGTGGCCTATCCATACCCGGAGATGACACCTCAAGGGTATATTCCCCGGCAATTGGATCTTCGACATCCATTAACGCACTTACCTGCCGACTGACTTTTTCGCAATCTTCGATCGTGACACCTTCTTCACGCTCGATATAAATCCTCAGCAAGGAATATTTCCCCTGCTGAAGCAGTTCGACTCCCCACAGATCTAAACCTAACGCTTGAATCGTGGTGTCGATCAATTCTGTTATTAGAGTTACGCTACTGCTCACAATACTTTTTACTCAGCATCTGGAACGTATCCCCTAGATACAAAAAATGGGCCAAAGGCCCACTCTAAAATCTTCTTTGCCGACTCAATCAGAGCAAGCGAGAAGCTTGGTGTTTGGTAGCGGGGGCAGGATTTGAACCTACGACCTTCGGGTTATGAGCCCGACGAGCTGCCAGACTGCTCCACCCCGCAACAAATCTCTTTCTCTGGCATTCGAAGAAACGATAAATCGCTCCCTCAATAAACCCTTGTTTCTACTAGAAATAATCTACGACAGCAAAGCCAGAGGCCTATTTCACAAGGGGAGCGAATTATAAGGACTAGTTGGGGCTAAGGTCAAGGTTTTACGCGGCTTTCGCGGGAATTGAGCAATTCCCGCGGGCAAGGGTCAAAATCGGCTTGAGGGACCGGTTTTAAAGGTTTGGTGCCGAAGGCCGGACTTGAACCGGCACGACCAGAGGTCACTACCCCCTCAAGGTAGCGTGTCTACCAATTTCACCACTTCGGCTAATTCTATCAATGATCCTAATTATCGCTGCCAGGCAGGCTAGGCACATCTTCCTCATCGGATGATGGCAGTGGCACCGCATCTAGCTGAGGCACATCAGAGACTATCGGAGCTGCTGCCTCCTGCAGCAATGCTTCATTCGCTAATGGCGAATTCGCCGCCCCACCGAGGCTTGACTGATTCTTCGCAAATACAGCCAGTGAAAGGCTGGTTATGAAAAATATCGTGGCGCCAACGGTTGTGGACCGTACCAAGAAATTCCAGTACCGGATGCCCCAAACACTGTCTGGGAAGAGCCTGCGCCGAAAGAGGCGCCGGCATCAGCACCCTTACCTTGCTGCAAGAGAACTAGGCCCACTATTCCAATGGCTACTATTACATGAACTACAACTACTATGGTTTCCATGATTCTTAATCCGCGCTTTTACAAATGGATACAAATTCTTCGACCTTCAGTGAGGCCCCACCTACCAGACCACCATCTATGTCAGCCTGACTAAACAACTCTGTTGCATTGGCTGCATTAACACTGCCGCCGTATAAAATTCTTATGCCTTGCGCGACAGCCGTATCCGACTTCGCGATGTGCTCCCGCAGCACCCGATGAATTTCCTGTGCCTGCTCTTTGCTTGCCGTCTTTCCTGTGCCTATTGCCCATATAGGCTCATAGGCTAGGACCGCAGAATGTAGTGCTTCTATTCCCACCGCCTCGATTACGGCAGTCAGCTGCGCCAATACAACCTCGTCGCTGGTTCCTGCTTCTCGCTGCGCCAATGACTCACCAACACACAGGATGGGGATCAATCCGCTTGCCTGCGTCGCCTTGAATTTGGCAGCAACTAGTTGATCTGTTTCTGCAAAAATTTCACGCCGCTCAGAGTGTCCTACTATAACGTAGTTAACTCCATATTCAGCCAGCATGGGCGCTGAAACCTCACCGGTAAAAGCACCTTGGGGTTCAGCAAATAAGTTCTGTGCGGCCAACTTCAGATGGCCAGCAGCTTCGCTAGCGCATAATTCAGCGGCGAGGCCTATATGCAGAAGAGTCGGTCCAACTGCTATTTCCACGTTCGCCAGGCCTGCACTACCAGTCGCTACACCCTGTATCAACTGCCGTACCTGGGCCGCCGAGCCATGCATCTTCCAATTACCAACAACCAATTTCTGACGCATGCTTACAAATCCAGAAGGGCGAACAATTGAGCTTTCTAGAACTGCCCGCCAAAACGGGCGCCAATACTAACTAAGATACAGAAGTCTTGCAACACAGCAACGCTGTCTCACGCTACCGCACCAATTTCTTTTTCAACGACTTCTGCCAGCTCTTGGGCTAGCTTAAGCACTTCTGTGGCATCCTCTCCCTCCACCATTACCCGTACTACAGGCTCTGTACCGGAAGGTCGTAGCAGTACTCTACCTTTAGAGCCTAGCTTTGATTCCACATCGGCAACGGCATTTTGCACTGAGCTGCTACCGGCTATATCTGCAGAATCCGCGATTAGCACGTTCACCATGGATTGCGGGTACTTATTCAATTTACTGGTTAATTCCGCCAACGAACGCTCGGTGCGCGAAATTGCAGACAGCGCTTGCAGGGCTGAGACAATGCCATCGCCTGTCGTGGTCTTATCCAAACAAATAATATGCCCCGACGATTCACCCCCAAGACCCCAGCCACGCTCGAGTAGCTCTCGCATCACGTAACGATCTCCTACCGCGCTTCTGGCAAAAGGTATATCGAGGAAGTCGAGCGCCTGCTCAAGTCCCAAATTACTCATTGAGGTACCAACGACTCCACCGAAATCAACATTCTGACGACGCCTGTCGCTCGCGATGACAAACAGTATCTCATCACCATCGACGACATTGCCAAGGTGATCAACCATGACTACACGGTCACCATCACCATCGAATGCGATGCCGATATCCGCTTCTTCTTTCAGCACAGTCTCGGCCAGCAGCCCAGGAGACGTAGAACCGCTGTTCTCGTTTATATTCAAGCCATCTGGGCTGACACCTATCGAGATAACCGTAGCGCCGAGTTCTTCAAATACACGGGGTGCAATGTGATAAGTGGCCCCCTGCGCGCAATCGAGCACGATCTTAAGCCCCGTAAATTTCAGGTCAGTATCAATTCGACTCTTACAGAATTCGATATATCTGCCCGCTGCATCGGTAACACGGGAGGCCTTGCCTAGCGACTGCGGGGATACGGTTGAGATGGGTTTCGAGAGCTGCTCCTCGATGGCAAATTCAACATCATCGGGTAACTTCGTACCATCGCCCGCAAAGAATTTAATCCCATTGTCCTCGAAAGAATTATGCGAGGCACTTATGACTATGCCTGCTTGAGCGCGTAACGTCCGCGTTAAATAAGCAACCGCTGGGGTGGGCATGGGGCCAAGTAAATTGATGTCGACACCTGCGGCAGTCACTCCTGCCTCTAGCGCAGCTTCAAACATGTAGCCAGAGATGCGCGTGTCTTTCCCGATGATTATCTTATTTCGCGCCCCGCCTTTCTTCGCAAACACGGTTCCTGCAGCCCATCCGAGCTTAAGCATGAAATCGGGGGTTATCGGTGACGTGCCCACTGCACCTCGTATGCCGTCGGTGCCAAAATATTGTTTTTCTCTTTTAATCATGTCGCTTCTTACTCGGCGCTTGAATAGGCGCAGTTT
>CASQMQ010000017.1 GCA_949430125.1 uncultured Pseudomonadales bacterium | reverse complement strand
CCAACTCGTCATTGAATGCACTGCATCGGCCTATGTCTGCACTGTATCTAAGCTCAGCACGCTTCTTCGTGTTCTACGTACCACTTGCCTTTGTGGGAAGTCAGTGGTTTGGGTTAGCAGGGTTTTTCGGAGGTGCTTTCTGTGGGAATCTCTTAATGGCGGCTATATCATTGCGCTCATTCAATAAGGCAATCTCAGAGGAACGAGCGATTCACGTGGATTCTGCCGAGAATACTGCTTAGATAGCTGGAACGCAGAACGAACCAGCACAGCGCCTGCAACTCTTTTGACTCGCCCTACCTGCTGAATTTGACGTGCCTAACTGCGAAACAAGTTTTTCACCCCGTCCAGTAACGAGGCAGCAGCAGGCGGAGGCATGGGCGCATCAATCTCTGCCTCACTAGCTGGCTCAACGAAACTGAAACTCTTATCCTCAACTGTAGCATTGCCTGTCTCACTACTTGGCCCATCGTCGTAGCTCAGTCGGTTGTTAACCTGCTGGAAGGCCAACATCTCCATACAAAGATCGTTGTAGTCTTCTTGCGTAAGCAACTCCGGCTGCTCCTTCATGTTCATCGTAAACTGCTGGTCATTTGCAGCTGAAAGATAGTGTAGCTCTCTCTTCGACGTAAGCAGTAAGCCTTCTTCCTTCGCGATGTTGTAAAGCGGCGTTCCACGCAGAGGAATATAAGGGAAGAAGAAGAAATGCTCTGGCGCGATAGTTTTATTTAGCTCAAGGGTCTTGCGCATATTTTCAGCAGTTTCTAACGGCGCGCCTACAATATTAAACGTTAGTCGATTGATACCCGCCTTCTTGCAGTTAGCGGCGGCCTCGATTACCTGCTTGTTCGTCATCTTGCGACCCAGCATCTTCGCTCTGAACTCTTCGTCACCACTCTCTATTCCAAACCAGATCGTATGGCAGCCTGCATCTGCTGCCATCTTACAGAACGCTTCGTTCATCACTTCTACACGAGAGTTTATCGAGAACGGAAGACCAATCTGCTCCCCATAGAGCGGGAAGAACGCTCTAACGAATTTTAGATTGGAAAGAAACAGCTCATCCCAAAATTCGAAATAGCCCACACCGTACTTATCTCGCAGACGAATAAGCTCATCCACCATGTCTTGCGGGTCATATTTTCTAAGAAATGTCTTCTTGGTTTTCCAGCCCTCTAAGATAGGCGTGTTGCAGCAATAGGTGCAACGGTATGGACAACCTCGCCCTGTCATAACTGGTAGGACAAGTACCCCCTTCGGTCCGAAAATTGAGGAGTTTACATCTTGAAAGCCATCCTCTTTTTCAAAGACATCGTAGTCGGGAAAAGGCAGTGAGGCTAAGTCTCCGATCTGATGCGCTTCTGTTTCATAAACAGAACCGTCGGTTAGTTTTTCCCACATGCCGTCGGCTGGGCCATGTTTAGTTCCCTGCAAATGCTGCACGAGGTTACCGATAGCGTGCTCACCGTCTCCAACGCAAATGTAGTCGACACTAGGGCTCTCTATTGTTTGCTCTTGCGAAAGCATTGCCTGATAGCCACCAATTACAAGTGGCAGGTCCGGCATCAATTTTTTGATCTGGGCGAAGTAAGGCTCCATCGGATACCAGTGCGGGCTCATGATCGAGAAGGCGATAACATCCGCATCCAGATCCTGAATCATGCGCGCATAATTTTCAGGGGAATATTTTTCCGCATCACGCAGAATTAGTACCGGCTCTAGCAGCACTTCCACATTCGGGAATTCGCGCTTTAGATAGGCTGACATGCTAGCGATTGGCATCGCTATTTCATTGCCATCTGGGGAATAAAAGGAGAAAGCGAGTCGCAACGTTTTTTTCTTAACGCTACCAAACCAACGCGATTTTTCCTGCGGATACACCGGCCGATCATTGCCAACCGCTATAACATCTACCTTGGAATTCATAACTTAATCCTGAGTACTCATTTCGAGGTGCCGACACACAAATAGTAAGACTTAGCTTACCGACTAAAACAAACAGCTTTCACTCATTTGCTATCGACTGAATAGCGCTAAAGTATACCAGATTCCAGCATAATAATCATAAGATGCGGGCACACAAATCCATGAAAGTCATGTGGTTAATGTGGGTTTTTCTCGGCTGAGGTTTCCAGTGCCTAGGGATTGCTTTATGCTTTGCCTTGTATCTGACGAGCCCTACAAACGCCGGCCTATCAAAAGCAACCTACCGATTCGGAAACACGCACACTATGGATGCATTAGACGCCCTACACCTGAGAAGTTCCGTTCCCAAGCTAGGTGATCCACTCCCCTCGCAGGAGATGCTCGAAAATATCTACAAAGCCGCGTTCAGCGCAGCTGACCATGCTGTGCTCAGGCCCTGGCGTTTCCTAGTAGTTAAAGGCGACTCACGGGAGAAACTCGGCGAACTCTTCGCCAAGGCTGGCGTAGCGAAAGATGCTTCTCTAAACCAAGCGGCAATAGAAAAACTACGCAGCAAGCCGCTACGTGCACCCCTAGTCTTAGTTTGCATATCCAGCTTCAAGCCTCATCCCAAGGTCCCAGAGATCGAGCAAGATTTATCTGCAGGCGCTGCCACTCAGAATATGCTGCTAGCCGCCTTTGTCCAAGGCTTAGGCGCAATGTGGAGAACCGGCTCATTGGCCTATGATCCTCTTGTTAAAAATGGCCTCGGGCTGAGCTCTGAGGAAAAGATCATTGGATTTCTTTACATAGGAACGATCGATGGTGGCACTAAACAGCCATGTGAAGCCGATTTTCAGCCGTATTTTCAAGAGTGGTAGGTAGGCCGGTACGAATACCATGGCAAGTAGCAACATAACTATTCAGTGCTGGAAATGCGGGGCCACCCTTCGCAATTTGCTCCTGCCTTTCTCTAGATATGAAGAATGCAGCACCTGCAATGCCGATCTACATGCCTGTATTTCCTTTGAAAAACTATGCCCCCCACCCCAAAAACCTAGCCGATAGCTGCAGCGAAGATTGCGCAGAATCTGTTCTGGATAATGAGAAGGCTAACTTTTGTGACTTCATCAAAGTGAATCCCATATGCCTATCGGCATAACTGGACGCCACACAAACGTCGACCGACTGCAGCCATCCGTCGAACTAAGCTCTCATTCAGACATCCAACTGAGGTAGCCACTGCTGATCTATTCATTCTTAGTTCATCTGAGGCGGGTAACATGGGCCCTATAAAGAGGAAAATTTCTATGACAAATTTAACTAGAGCAACACTACTATTCTTGGCACAACTCCTGACCCTACGGACCGACTGCAGCCTATGCCGACCATGGCCGCTCGACATCAACGATGTAGAATGATTTGCTGCTCAACGTCGCGTCTGCCGTTTCTAGAAAGCCCAGAATGCCAAGTACGAAGCTCTCGACAGAAGTCAACGTTCTCGTCATGGTCGCGAGTATCGTCGCGATCGTGATAATTCGGCGCGTTGTTTTGGCGGCAGACACTCCAACCGAGATGGCTATTCAGGGGCGAGCTTCACCAGCGAACCTGTCAGAGGGCGCTCTCGTCGAACGCGAATTGTCGAAAATCTGTATCCAAATAGAGCGGTAACCGGCGTTAGCTTCACAGGCATCGATCACGCGCAAAGCCCATATAAATGATGTTATAACTTACCTAAGAAAAAGACTGATCAGCCACACAGATTATTCGCTTAGCCTGTATCACCCCAGTTAGCTCTTAAACACCAGAGGGTATGTTGATTACATCAGCGTCAAGGCGAAGCGAAAGGAATACTTTACCGCTACCTTTCACTACGAATAACTTGCACTAAAGAATCCGAATATCACCTTCGAGCATGGATATTCGGGTTCTAGCTTGGTCTAGCGAAACTAGCCTAAGCTGGGCTATACTGCTGTCGCCCAACCAGAATAGACGACGATGCGAACCACGATTTTTTCTACTCCTCTAGTCACTCCGCTGCTGCGCTTTCTAGCAATTTTGATCCTCAGGCTTATCGGCTGGACGTCAATCGGCAGCAAAGTTTCTGTTCCAAAATATGTCCTCATCGGCGCGCCTCACACCAGCAACTGGGATTTCCCATTAATGCTTCTGGTTGTATTGGAATTACGCTTGCAGCTTTTTTGGATGGGCAAACACACCCTCTTCCCCTTCCCGTTTTCCGGCATCATGAAATGGCTAGGAGGAATTCCGATCAATCGCACCAAGTCACACAACGTTGTGCACGATATCGTCGGTCAGTTTAAGAGCAACGACAATTTTGTAGTTTTAGTGCCACCTGAAGGGACTAGGCGCAAAGTAAGCGAATGGAAGACCGGCTTTTACCACATAGCGAATAACGCTGGAGTTCCCATCTTAATGGGCTACGTGAATGCTGAAAAAAAAGAAGCCGGGTTCGCGAACTTCTTCTACCCCACCGGGGATTTAGAAAGTGACATGAAAGAAATTCGCAGCTTCTATGCACAGAAGAAAGGCTTAACAGCGGAGAATAGTTAGGGCAGCTCTGAATTCTCGGTGGCACTGTCATTGCCGCTCTCAATGCCAGCAGCTGAATATTGCAGACACTTAAGCAGGCTCTCAAAAACAAACTGCGCATACTCTTGCTTACCAATATCTCGTAATTTAAATTTCCATTGTTTCAAGTGCCATTGCTGCAGCTGAGCCGTTACCTGAGAAGCCAGTAATTGGGGCTGATCACAAACGAATTGACCCCTTGCCACGCCTTCAAGTACCGCGTCCATTAATATACCTTCAAAACGCAGCTCAAGTTCGAGTGTTTGTTGCTGTTGTTCCCGCGGCAACCCCTTTAGTTCCATAAAACAGAAGTAGTACCAAGGGCTCATTTTTTCCATGGCGAATATTTCACCATAGACGATTGCGCGAATGCACTGGAGTGGCTCTAGATCATGAGCACTTAGTCCACCGACGATCTGTTCGATAGTATTTCTTAACACACCTTCTATTAGTGAAGCGAGATCGTTCTTGCTACCAATATAAGCATATAAACCGCCCATGCTTATGCCCGTCTCTCGACTCAGATCCCTCAGACTCATCGCCTGAAAACCCTTAGCATTTGCCAGAGTGAAAGTAGCTGAGAATATCTTTTCAAGATTTCCAATGGCGATCTTTGGATTCTTAATCTCCATTTTATGTTTGTGCATTTCGAAAACACTGCGCCAAAAAGTCTCTCCCTCTAAGGGCCAAGCCTCGTTGAAGGACTCCATACTAATTTCTACTGGCCAAGCTGCCATTTTTTCTTCCTTTTCTTTCTCGTTCAAATCTCTACCGGTTAGCCATTGTTATACAGAACAGGTGTAGTAGGTTTTAGTTAACCACAAAAAACGCTTCTATTCGAATAACTATAAAGCCCAGTAGATGAACACCTATCTAGCATCGCTGAATCCCGCCTTGTGGGTTTTACATCCTTGCAGCCTGCATCACTTTCGCATCCGCACTGGCAACGCTAAATCCAATAGGAGGCTATGGCTGCCAAACCTGCGATCACACAGAGTCCCAGCGAGACGCGCCGGAGATTCTCGTGCGAGATACGATGCATGGTACGCATTGCTACCCAGTACCCTGCCAGCGTGGCGGGCATCAGCGGCAGGGAAATCATAATATGTTCCATACCAAAACGTCCTATACTGGACAACATCACGAGAGACATAAAACAGCTAACCACAAAGAATGCAGCCAAATTCGCCCTAATAAAGTCATTCTCTTGATGTTGCATCACAAGCGCCATAGGCGGCCCACCGATCGAAGTACTCGTTCCCATGAATCCAGAAAGAAAACCTGCGTAGAAAAGCGACTTTCCATTCGCCTTAAAAACGATATTGCTCATACTCAGAGCTACCGCAACAAGAACCGACAGACCCAACCAGAGCGCTAGCGCTTGCTGGTCGATCCAAAGCAATAGAAAGCCACCGGATATGGTCCCAGGAATTCGCCCTAGAATCGCAAACCTCAAACCACGAAAGGAAATTGAACGCCAGTGGCTATAAGAATTAGCAACCGACAACGTTAACGCCGAGATAGTGATGGGCGCAGGAACATAAAGCGGGTCTACCAGGAAAAGAATGGGAGCCGCGACGATAGCCAGGCCGAAACCGATTGAACTCTGAATAAACGAGCCAACAAATATGACGAATACTACTATTGCGATTTCCATAAGCGGTTGTAGGCAGGATTAGTGCAGCATTACGCCGGTTAATGGTGAAACGTGGGATGAAGTGGCGAATTCTATCGTGGCGATCACACTACTTTTCATTGAGGCCCTGCTTCTCAAGCAGAGCCTCATAGCCACGTTCGTTAACTACTTCCTGAAAGCCTATCTCCATTAACATTTCGAGCACGATGCCTGCGAATGGCCCCTGACTGCCATCACATATGTGCACTTCTTTAAAGGTGTCAGGCACTTCTACGAATATTTTTTGACCGATGTCACCGTGAGGAATGTTAATAGCGCCTCCGATATGCCTCGCGCTAAGAGCGCACATCAATCCACACAATGTTATCATTCACCTGCCCGCTCACGTGACCTGCGCAAAGACAAAGAAACTTGCACTTGCTAGGAGGGAAAATAGAGTAGAGCAATTCTCTTCATAATCGGCAAGGCTTACAGTTGAGCGCACGATAATACTCGCATCTAACCGCAAGCTCCAGCATGGGGCAAGTGCAAAGATACCTCAAAACAAATTACTGACAGCCTAAGTTGCCCCTGGAGCACAGGACTCTTGCAACGCGACTAGTCAGGCAATAATCTCAGCAACAGCTTCAGTAACAATATTAATAAGAACAAGGGAAAATTCATGAAATCACGCGCTGCGGTTGCATTCGAAGCAGGGAAGCCACTTGAAATCGTCGAAGTCGATCTGGAAGGCCCAAAAGCCGGAGAGGTTCTTGTTGAGATCAAAGCGACTGGAATCTGCCACACGGATGCATTCACTCTGTCAGGCGATGATCCTGAGGGTGCTTTCCCCGCGATACTCGGCCATGAAGGTGCTGGCATTGTCGTCGAAATCGGCCCTGGCGTTAGCTCCTTAAAGGTTGGCGACACAGTCATCCCGCTATATACACCAGAATGTCGTGAATGTAATTTCTGTCTGAATCCCAAGACGAATCTCTGCCAATCGATACGCGCAACTCAGGGCCGCGGACTGATGCCCGACGGCACTAGTCGCTTCTCTCTCGATGGCAAGCACATCTTGCACTATATGGGATGCTCTACGTTTTCCAACTACACAGTGCTTCCTGAGATCGCGCTAGCGAAGATTCGCTCTGACGCACCGTTTGATAAGGTGTGCTATATCGGTTGCGGCGTTACTACCGGCGTGGGTGCAGTGGCGTTCGATGCCAAGGTAGAACCGGGTAGTACAGTTGCCGTTTTCGGACTCGGTGGTATCGGCCTCAATGTCGTCCAGGGGGCTAAAATGGTTGGAGCCGACCGCATTATTGGCGTCGATCTCAATTCTGACCGCGAGAAGCTTGCTCGCGAATTCGGTATGACCGACTTTATCAACCCAAAGGACATCGACAATGTCACTGAGGCCATAATCGACTTAACCGATGGCGGCGTGGACTATTCATTCGAATGCATAGGCAACACCACGACTATGCGCCAGGCGCTGGAATGTACCCACAAGGGATGGGGTGAGTCTTACATCATCGGCGTAGCAGGTGCCGGACAAGAGATCTCGACGCGCCCTTTTCAGCTGGTAACCGGCCGGTCGTGGAAGGGCACCGCCTTTGGTGGCGCACGCGGCCGCAGCGACGTACCCAAAATTGTCGATTGGTACATGAATGGCAAGATTCAGATCGACCCACTCATTACACACACGATGCCACTGGAAGACATCAATAAGGCATTCGATCTAATGCACGAAGGCAAAAGCATTCGATCCGTCGTACTCTTCTAAAATAGTAGCTCTAACAACCGTTCACAGACACTAACCGAGTAATCTCTATGAAATACCTTCACACAATGGTCCGAGTAAATGACCTAGATAAGTCTTTGAAGTTCTACTGCGAGCACCTGGGTCTCAAACAGCTGCAGCGCCGCGATTTTGAGGAGGCGAGGTTTAGCCTAGTATTCCTGGCAGCGCAGGGCGATGAAGAGGCGCAGATTGAGCTTACTTACAACTGGGATCCTGAGGAGTATGACGAGGGCCGCAATTTCGGCCACCTCGCCTACGCAGTAGACAACATCTACGCCGCTTGCCAAAAACTGATGGATGCCGGTGTAACTATCAATCGTCCGCCACGAGATGGCCATATGGCATTTGTTCGGTCACCGGATAATATTTCGATCGAACTCCTGCAGCGAGGCGACGCACTACCGGAGCAAGAACCGTGGAAAAGCATGGAAAATACCGACAAGTGGTAGCCATATTTGCTCGCCGAGCTTGAGCTAATCTGGTCGCTCGTTTATCATAGAGCCACTTCGAAATACGCTATTCTCAGCGAAGCACCTCATGCGCACTCGGGCCCTGAAATGGGCTCTCTAAAACATTGGAAGATCACTATGCAACTGCTTGATGGCAAGGCTTGCTCGGCGAAAATTCGTCAAGAAATCGCTAAAACTGTCTCTGAAATCAAAGCCAGCGGTCAGCGCGCTCCTCACCTCGCGGCGGTACTCGTCGGAAATGACGGCGCCTCACAGAACTATGTCGCTTTCAAGGTCAAAGACTGTGCTGAGGTCGATTTCGAGTCAACCACGATTCGTCTCGAGGACACTATTAGCGAGCAGGAACTGCTTGCTAAGGTCAATGAACTAAACAACAACGATGCGATCGATGGATTCATCGTGCAACTACCACTGCCTAAGCATATCGATGAGAATAAGATTATCTTGGCTATCAACCCTGCCAAGGATGTCGATGGTTTCTGTCCCGAGAACGTGGGCCGCCTGAACCTAGGCCTGCCCACTTTTATATCGGCCACACCCAACGGCATCATGGAACTGTTAAAACGCTATGAGATAGATACTGAAGGAAAGCACTGCGTGATATTAGGCCGCAGCAACATCGTTGGCACTCCCATGGCAGTGCTGATGTCGCGCAATACCAACCCTGGCAACGCAACCGTTACCATAGCTCATAGCAGAACAAAGAGTCTCGCTGCGCTTTGCTCCACCGCCGACATACTTATCGTCGCTATTGGGAAGACAGAATTCGTCACTGCTGATATGGTAAAAGAAGGCGCCGTGGTTATCGACGTAGGGCAGACCCGAGTTCCAGATGACTCGAAGAAATCAGGTTTTAGAAACGTAGGTGATGTTGATTTCGAGAACGTGAAAAACAAGTGCTCCTATATTACTTACGTAACCGGAGGTGTAGGTCCAATGACACGAGCCTCCTTGCTGCAAAACACCCTCAAAGCCAACCTCAGAAGATAGAGTAAATAACATGTTTCAATCACTTCCAGCTCTTCCCGCAGATCCCATTCTGGGACTCATGGCCAGCTACCGTGCCGACAGCAACCCGAAGAAAATCGATTTGGGAATCGGCGTTTACAAAAATGAGGCTGGCGATACGCCCGTCATGACGGCGGTGAAGAAAGCCGAGGGCATGATTCTCGATTCGCAGACTACGAAAAGCTACGTGGGGCCAACTGGTGACGCTGGCTACAACGCGATAGTAGCGGAGTTGCTACTAGGAAAATCCCTCAATGACAGCCTTGGCAAGCGGCGCGTTACCGTGCAGTCACCTGGTGGCTGCGGTGGCTTGCGGCTCGCCGCAGAATTCATTAAATCAGCTAACCCCGATGCTACCGTCTGGGTTAGCAATCCAACCTGGGCTAACCACGTTCCTCTTCTAGGATCGGCCGGACTCAAGATCGCCGAATATCCCTACTATGACTACGACAGTCATAGTGTGAAATTCGACGCGATGATTGAATGTCTTAGCAAGATTGATAGCGGTGATATTGTTTTACTGCACGGCTGCTGTCATAACCCCTGTGGCGCCGATTTGAACCAGGAGCAGTGGCAGCAAGTTCGAGACGTTGCACTCAAGCAAGGCTTCACTGTGTTTATCGACCTCGCCTATCAGGGCTTAGGAGATGGTCTGGAAGAAGATGTCTACGGTACACGCCTACTCGCCGAATCCTTGCCCGAATTGATCGTAGTCAGTTCCTGCTCAAAGAACTTCGGACTCTATCGCGAGCGCACCGGTGCGATGACGCTAATCTGCGACAGCGATGCTGCAGCTGCAGTGGCTATAACCCAGATAGCTGGTGCCGCGAGAGCGATGTACTCAATGCCACCTGATCATGGTGCCGCCACCGTCCAGCTAATTCTCTCGAATGACGCATTGCGCACGGAATGGGATGCTGAATTGACAGAAATGCGTGACCGCATAAACGGTCTGCGAGCCCAATTCGTTAAGCAGATTCAGTCTATTGGAATTGAGCAGGATTTTAGCTTTATCGAGAGAGAGAAAGGTATGTTCTCTTTCCTAGGCGTGAATGTGGATCAGGTTCAGACGCTAGTTAACGACTACAGCATCTATCTAGTTAACTCTAGCCGCATCAATGTAGCTGGCATTAATGACTCAAACATAGAGTATCTAAGCAACAGCCTCGCCGCTGTACTGAAAGCCTAGCCGCCACTTCTGTGCTGTGCTTCTAGTCGGTCGATTTCCTAGCCGTATTAGAAGCGCAATAACTAACCTGCGCGAGACTTCAGGGATTCCGAAAGTGATACGGCGAATTCTCTAAGCAATATCTCCGTAGTTGACCAGTCGATACAGGCATCTGTAATCGACACGCCGTATTTCAGATCATCTAGGTCGTCCGGAATAGGCTGATTACCCTCTTCCAAGTTGCTCTCAACCATGACACCGATGATGGATTTATTGCCGTTATTGATCTGCTGTGCGACCTCATCCAAAACCAGTTTCTGATTACGATGATCTTTATTCGAATTACCATGGCTGCAGTCGATCATTATATTCTCTATCAAACCCGCCTTTTTCAGTTCTTCTTCGCATGCCACTACGCTCGCCGCATCATAGTTGGGTGACTTGCCCCCTCTTAGAATGACATGGCAATGCGGGTTACCCCCTGTTCGAAACATAGCAACCTTACCATCCTCGGTCACACTGATAAAACTATTGGTAGCTGAAGCAGAGCGAATTGCATTTACCGCGACCATCAGTCCGCCATCGACGTTATTCTTGAAACCCACTGCCGATGAAATCCCGCTCGAAAGCTTTCTGTGAGTCGGAGACTCTGTAGTTCGCGCACCTATTGCCGTCCAGCTAACCAAATCTTGCAAATACTGTGGCGTAATAAGATCTAGAGCCTCGATGCCGATAGGCAGACCTATTTCGGCTATATCCAACATCAGGCGCCGACCGATACGTAGGCCATGGTCGATCTTGTGGCTACCATCGAGATGCGGGTCATAGATTAGTCCTTCCCAGCCAATAGCTGTTCGTGGCTTCTCAAAATAGACGCGCATCACGATCAATAACTCATTCGACAATTCATCTGCCAGAGTCTTCAAGCGTCGAGCATATTCGAGCGCCTCAGTCGGGCTGTGGATGGAACACGGTCCAACGACGACGATCAACCTTGAATCTTCGTGATCGAGAATGCCTTTCACCGAACGATGGCCATTCTGCACTGTCTCCAGAGCCTTGCCTTCTAGAGAAAACTCGCTCTTTAGTGCCGCTGGCGAGGCCAATTCCTCGTGACCAATAATATGAAGATTGTCGACTTCCTTGATGCGCTCTGTCATTGCCGTACCTTGATGCTTTTTTAGGATTGAGAATTATGGTTGAAAACAGCCACTATTCAAAGCCTTATCGCTAAAATGTAGCTACGCACACGCGACTAGTGCCGCGCTATTTACAGGAGCACGCCTATTCTGTAGATTCCCCCACATTATTGAGCCTAGCAGAAGAGGAGTCAGCAGCGTGCCTAAAGCCAACGAACTTAAACGGGGAATGATCGTCGACATCGATGGCATTCCACATATCGTCAAGCAGACAGAGAGCAAGAGCCCCTCCTCTCGTGGAGCGGCCACACTCTACAAGGTCCGCTTCAATAATTTGCAGACTCATCAGAAACTAGACTCTTCATTCAAGGGAGACGATCTCCTAAAGGAAGCTGATTGTGTCCGCGTCGGCGTACAGTATTCTTATTTAGACGGCGACACCTACTACTTCATGAATATGGAAGACTTCAGCCAGTATGCGATAGACTCCGATCGACTTGAGGGTCAGATAGCATACTTGGTAGAGCAACAGGAAGACATCGTAGCCCTGATTATGGATGGCAATTTGCTTTGCATCGAATTACCACAATCGGTGAATCTAGAAGTAATCGATACTCCACCAGCAGTGACTGGATCGTCTGCGACCAATAGAAGCAAAACAGCAACACTCTCGAGCGGACTAGAAATTCAAGTACCGGAATATCTCTCTGTTGGAGAGGTAATAAAGGTGAACACGGTAACAGGGAAATTCATGTCACGCGCCTAGTCTGCGTGAACTAAAATCATCTAGAAGAACAACAGCGCGACGAATACAAAAAAACCAACGCCGGCTAACAGCCCCAGTGGTCGACTCCAACGATCTTCATTCTGCTGATCACCCCAGTTCTGCTGGATGATCTCGGCGTCGTTTTTACTTAATGTGACATCTAACCCTGCGAACTCTTCCTTGCTCATGGACATCGTTTGATTTTTCCCCGATGTCGCCTCTAGGGCATCTTCCGCACCAATGGATTCATCTTCCGAGTAACCACGACGTTTCGCCCTCCGACCGACGACTGTTTTCTCGACTTCTTTTGATTCCATTTTTAATTCCGGCTCTAGCTCCAACGACTGGTCTGCCGGCTTCTTTTTTGACCGGTTTTTGTTACTCGCCTGTTTCGATTTTCGCTCAACTAATCCTACCTCTATTATAAGTTTGGCCGTAATTTTGTAAGCCTTAGTGCCGTTCGACAACACCCCCTTTTCGATTTTCTTACTGCTGGCAAAATCTATTATTCTAAACTTGCTTCTAGCATCTTTAGTGACGGTACGTAGTGATGAAGAGAACCCTTCAACAGCCAAGCAATCTTTAGCGAGATTCTTTTGCTTAGCCTCATCCAGATCGCTGCCGGGGGGCTCTGTCCACTTTGCCTTGCACAAATGTCTTAGCACACTGATCGTGAACCAGCGAGCACACTCTTCCTCGGCCAACTTGCCCAGTTTAGATTCAATAGCATCGACTACAGCGGCCGCAGAGCTAAGATTAGCCAAATCGAGGCCTAGCTCAGCAGCCACAGTAATTTGGTTCGGATGAAGGCTGGCAGAGTTGTTGAGAGCGGTACTGGGATTACTATTGGCTGTCATTTTAGTCATCAACCTCTTCATCAATAGACTCGAGAATAAAGGAACCCGTCTTCAAATAATGAATTGCCTGCTCGATCACCTCATTGTTTCGCATCATGAATGTATGGGTTACCGGCAAGACCATATGCGCATTCATGCCTTGCACCTTGGTGCTCTCGATGGAAACGACACTATCACTGGGCCCCGCAATAAACAGGAACTCTAAGGGGTTGATATTAGTACTTCCTGCAATGATACCGAGATCGAATTCAACTGGACCCAAACTATTGATGATACTGCCCTCACCCGTTCCTAATGCCACGCCTGCTGGCCCGCCGATAAAACCAAAACCAGGCAGTGTCAAAAGGCCATCCACAATTTCACTACCCTGATTCGGTGGCCCAAGCATCACGACTCGACCCAACTCAGAAATTGTGTTCTCCGAGAGATAATAACGCAGCAGTATGCCGCCTAAAGAATGCGTAATGAAATGGATTTCGCCCGGACCCTCGCTCCTGCACTGAGTGAGACCGCGGCCTATAGCATCCACTGCCAGCAGATCGATGGGGTGGCTGCGCGATGGATACTTAATATTCGACACGCTATATCCCGCAGATGCTAGCTTCGTCTCCAACTCAGACATAGAGTTAGAGAGCCTGCCTAAGCCATGCAGAAGTACAACACACTCAGCCACCAATGATGAGGGCAGGACGACGAGCAGGCTAAGTAGGGTAAGTTGAGCGAATATCTTTAACATGCTTATTGATTGGTCAGGTCGTTTTCATGAGCGTTTCCATGACTACTTTCGCAGCTCCAGCAAATAGCATAATTACTCAGATTGGATTCCCCACAACTTGCACAGACCCAATCTGGACCGACCTCTTCTGAAGACGCATTTAAGTCTGCAATAATCTGTTTGGCCCGGACGAAGTCCAGGGGCTTAACCCAGATTTGGGGCAGGCATTCTAGAAAAGGTACCTCGCCTGACACCGAGAAAAGGTTCTCATTTTTTATCACCGCCTCGATATCATGTTGCTCCAAGACGTTTTTAATATTCCAAGCATTCGCAAGAATTTCGGTGCTGTAGACCTTCTTCATAATGTTCTCGTTCTGAATTAGCGATAGATATGACGCCACCTTAAACCCGCCGCAAAGAGCACCGCAGCATAGATGAACACAGCACCTATCACCAGAATACCCAACCGAACTATCTTGTCGGCCATTGTCCAGCTTAGCCAAGCTTGCCAATCACCTGCAAAATTCATCAGAAAATAAACCATCAGCGCATTCGCCGACACCACCTGAAGCAGGAACCTCCCCCAACCAGGCTGAAACTTAAACACTCCATCAACCATCAATCCCCGCAGCAATAGGCCAGCATTCAGGAATGCGGCGAGACTAGTCGCCAACGCTAGACCCACATGCCCGAGGCCGCCGATGAAGAAGATTAGATTCATGACCATATTACTCACCATCGCCACGATACCAATCTTTACCGGTGTGCTCGTATTCTGTCGCGCAAAGTATCCAGGTGCGAATATCTTAATAGACATGAATGCAATCAAACCTATTGCATAGGCTTTGAGGCTGCCTGCTGAGCTTGCTACGTCTGCAGCCGTAAATTTGTCATTGTGGAACAGAGCGATTAGCAACGGCTCCGCCATCACAATCAACGCCAATGCCGAGGGAATGGCTATCAAGACTACTAAGCGAAAAGCCCAGTCCAATGTCTCAGCAAAATCATTCAAGGACGACGTGGCATGTTTTCTCGAGAGACTTGGCAGTACGACTATGGCGATCGCAATCCCGAAGGTGCCTAGCGGCAACTCCATGAGGCGGTCAGAGTAGTACAACCAAGCCACGCTGCCAGACGCAAGCATCGTGGCAAGTAGCGTGTCGAATAATAGGTTAATCTGACTCACTGAAACGCCGAACAAGGCTGGCACCATCAGGTTCTTAATTCGCTCGACACCCTCGTGATATTTTCCTACCTTTGGCACTGGCATTAGCCGCATGCGAGCTAGAAATGGTAATTGAAACAATAGCTGCGCAACTCCCCCGATTAGCACTGCCCACGCTAGCGCCAATTCCGGGACGCGCATATATGGCACTAGAAAAAATGAGCAAACTATTAGAGATATATTAAGTAGTGCAGGCGTCACCGCTGGAACGGCAAACCGTGCGTAGCTATTCAAGATAGAGCCGCAAAGAGCGGTCATCGATACCAGCAGTAAATAAGGGAAGGTGATTCGCAGCATCTCCACAAGGAGCGCAAATTTATCAGGTTCATCCGTGAATCCGTAGGCAATGGGTACCGCTATTAACGGCGCCGCAACCACAGCCACGAAGGTGAAAATAAGAAGGAACCCCCCCAGACTACCCGCAACTGCATTTACTAACAGCTGCACATCTGCCAGGGATTTAGTGCTGCGATACTCAGAAAGAACCGGGACAAAAGCTTGATTGAAAGCCCCTTCGGCGAATAATCTACGCATGAAGTTAGGAATCTTATTGGCTACAAAAAAAGCCTCAACCCCGTCGCTCACACCGAAAACACGGGCGATAACCACATCGCGCGCCAAGCCTAAAACTCGCGATACCAGCGTCATCGAACCGGTAACACCACTCGCCTTCAGTAAGCTGGATTCACCGCTGTTGCTGTCTTGTGGTTGCGGTTCCTGAGAAGAGTGAGATTCACTCATTGAGTAGATAGCCTTGCTGGTATGATTGATGCCAAGAGGAGATTATCACGCTATTGCTGTCAATCAGCAATAAGTTGAGTATTGTTAAGGGCTTAGAGAAAGCGCGTCGTATTTTCTGCTATTGACATTAGGCAATGAAAACGGCATAGTGTCGCGCTCTGAATTCGAGGATGCAGCGCAGCATTAATCATACTCATTCAATGCTATTAACGAAATAACCGACTAGAAAATAAAAGTCTAGTGCAATAAGGAGCTCCAATTGGCTAATTCTTTACAGGCCCGCAAGCGTGCAAGACAGAGTGAAGTTCGTCGTCGTCACAATGCATCTTTCCGATCCATGGTACGTACTCAAATCAAGAAAGTAGATGCAGCCATCGAAGGCGGTGATCACACTAAGGCCTTTGAAGCCTACAACACGATGGTGCCTGTAATCGACCGCATGGCAGACAGAGGAATTATTCATAAGAATAAGGCTTCTCGTCACAAGAGCCGATTGAATACTGCAGTAAAGGCACTAAAATAGACTGATTTTAGTTCCCCAAAAACCGGCTGATGCCGGTTTTTTTATGTCTATAATTTGCGATCTGTAAATCTTTGCAGCGTGGCTAGTCCTCCAAAATTAGATTGTCACGATGAATGATTTCTTCCTCGCCAGAATAGCCGAGGAGGTTTTCGATATTCTCGCTACTCTGCCCTTTGATTTTCCCGATCTCATTGCTATTGTAATTCACTAAGCCTCGCGCGATTTCCAAACCAGCCTCATCTAGACAGGAGACCACTTCCCCCCGAGCAAACTGGCCTACCAACGACTTGATCCCAACTGCCAAAAGGCTGCTTCCAGAATCCTTCAGCACCTTTACAGCACCGGCATCCAATACCAGACTACCCTTTACAGTAAGCTGACTAGCCAGCCATTGTTTCTTTGCAGTAACAGGCTCGCTATCGGCGTACAGCAATGTGCCGATTTCTTCGCCTTCAAACAGCCTAGAGAGAATCTGCCGCTCGCGCCCATTCGCGATCAGGGTGTTGGTTCCTGATCGTGAGGCAAGCTTAGCCGCTGATATTTTAGTCACCATCCCGCCTCTACCCAGACTGCTGCCTTTGCCTCCCATCGCGCTCAGGCTGCCGTCGATGGCAGACGCGCTAGCAACTAGCTTCGCAGAGGTATTATTACGTGGATCGGCATCGAACAAACCGTCCTGATCGGTGAGAATCAGCATCACATCGGCATTAATAAGGTTCGCAACTAGCGCTGCCAGCGTATCGTTATCACCGAAGCACAACTCAGCAGTAGCAACCGTATCGTTCTCGTTCACTACAGGGATAACTCCCATTTCTAGCAAGGTGGTCAACGTGCTACGCGCGTTTAAATAACGTGTCCTATCGGAGAGGTCGTCGTGACTGAGCAAGATTTGCGCGGCATGCACACCGTGCCCTATGAAACAACTTTCATAGGCCTGAATCAAACCCATTTGCCCAACTGCGGCTGCGGCCTGCTGCAGTTGAACCTGCTTAGGCCGAGATTTTAATTCAAGTCGCGCGACCCCTTCCGCCACCGCACCAGAAGATACTAGCACGACCTGTATACCCAGCTTCTGCATAGCAACAAGTTGACCCGCCCAGTCTTCGATCGCACTCAGATCTAGCCCACGACCATTATTGGTTACTAGTGAGCTACCAACTTTTACTACCCAACGTTTTGAGTTTTTTATCGATTCTCGCATCAAGGCGCACTCACTCTTCCCAATCGCTATCTAATAATTCATCGTCTATTAGGTCATCGTCTTGTAGCTTCGCAGATTTAGTACTCTCTATAGTCCGGCGGATCTCGAAAGCCATCGCTGCCTCCTTCTCCAACAACTCCGCTTGGTAGTCTTCATCCTCAAGAAGCCTTGCCCTATGAGATTCGATGGAGCCCATAAGGCCCTCACACATATCCTTACAGCCAAGTTTATTTAGCGCAGATACCTCATAAATATGACCCTCCCATGAGAGCCGCTCACGCAGGCCTTGCCTCAATTCTTCTAAGAGCTTGGCATCTATTAGGTCCACCTTGTTAATGACCAGCCAGCGCTCCTTCTGAGCGAGCGTCGGGCTAAACTTTTCGAGCTCCGTGATAATCTTTTCAGCATTGTCGATTGGATTACTGCCATCCGCCGGCAAGGAATCGACTAGATGCACGAGTAGACGAGTTCGAGACAGATGCTTCAGGAATCGAAATCCAAGTCCGGCACCTTCCGAGGCGCCCTCGATAAGTCCTGGAATATCAGCCATCACGAAGCTGCGCTCCATTCCCAGGCTAATTACGCCGAGATTGGGCACTAGAGTTGTAAACGGATAGTCGGCAACCTTTGGGGTGGCTGCGGACACGGAGCGAATGAGCGTCGATTTACCTGCATTCGGGAATCCGAGCAGACCTACATCAGCCATGAGGCGAAGCTGAAGCTGTAGCTTTCGCATCTCCCCGGGCTTACCCTTCGTTGTTTTGCGCGGCGCTCTATTGGTACTAGATTTAAAGCGGATGTTGCCCATACCGTGAAAACCGCCCTTGGCCACCATGACTGGCTGGTCTGGCACGTTGAGGTCTGCAATCAGCTCCTCAGTATTCACGTCTATCACTGTGGTGCCTAGCGGCACCCTAACCAACAGATCGTCTCCACCTCGACCGGTACAATGCCTACCCTGCCCGGGCGCGCCTGACTGCGCTCGATAAACAGGCTGAAAGCGGAAATCCACCAAGGTATTCAGCGAGGCATCGGCCTGCATGAAAACACTACCGCCGTCGCCGCCATCCCCACCGTCAGGGCCTCCGCGCTCGACATATTTCTCGCGCCGAAAACTTAAGGCACCGCTTCCTCCGTTGCCTGCCTCGGCTACAATTTCTGCTTCGTCTACAAATTTCACGATGCGCTCATTTTATGGTTTGACAGATCAACTCGCCGAAGCGAAGCGATACCGTATTGAATGATGTGTTTCATAAACTAAAAAGCCCCGTCGAATGACGAGGCTTTTTAGTAACGAACTGCTTTACTAGGCTACTTCGATGCTCACGAATTTTCGGTTGTGAGGGCCTTTAACAGCGAACTTCACAACACCATCAGCCTTGGCGAATAAGGTATGGTCCTTGCCACAACCTACATTCTCACCCGGATGGAAACGAGTGCCGCGCTGACGCACGATAATATTCCCTGCTATGGCAACTTCGCCACCATACTTCTTCACACCTAGTCGTTTCGATTCCGAATCACGACCGTTATTAGTACTACCGCCTGCTTTCTTATGTGCCATTACCTAACTCCGAGCCTTAAGCTGTAATTCCAGTAATCTTAACTTCTGTAAACCACTGGCGATGACCCTGCTGCTTACGCGAATGCTTACGACGATTAAACTTGATGATCGTAACCTTGTTAGCTCGACCCTGCTTAACGACTTGTGCAGTGACCTTGCTACCGTCAACATAGGGCGTACCGATCTTCACAGACTCGCCTTCGCCAACCATCAGAATATTGTCGAAACTTACTTCTTCCCCGGTAGCGGCTTCCAATTTCTCAAGCCGAAGAATTTCACCTTCTTCAACTCTGTGTTGCTTGCCACCACTCTTAATAACCGCGTACATAATTCTCTCCGATACCGCCTTTTGAATGGGAAATTTACCCATTCCTATAGGGGCGGGCATTTTACGGGAACGATCACCTCGAAGCAAGCAGATTCACCTTTCATAGCTAGGGAAGAAATATTAGAAAGAGCCCGTATTTAGTCGCTCTGCATATTTGGACCCGCGCTGCCTTTATCTGCAGGAATAGTCGGCTTGACAGCACCCACTTCGCTCCCTAGCATGCGTGCTCACGGAGTCCCTCTCAATTGAGACGTGTTTCCAGCAAACATCAGAGAAATTAGTACTAAAAGTGACTATGTATCAGCAAATTCGATCCGTTGTCGAAGACGACTTTAAGGCCGTTGATAAATTCATTGTAGACCAGCTCTACTCGAATGTGCCGCTTGTTGAAAATATTGGCCACTATATCGTTGAGGCTGGCGGCAAGCGCCTGCGTCCCCTCCTCGTTCTTCTTTCCGCAAAAACCTGCAAAATCGACAGTCAGCAGCATGTATCTCTGGCTTCGGTGATCGAATTCATTCATACCGCCACCTTACTGCATGATGACGTCGTCGACATGTCGTCTTTACGCCGCGGGCGACCAACAGTTAACGAACATTGGAATAACCCCTCAAGCGTCCTCGTGGGCGATTTCATCTACTCTAGGGCATTCCAGATACTGGTAACGCTCGGCAACATGAAAATCATGAAAATCATCGCCGACACCACCAATAGGATCGCAGAAGGCGAGGTTCTGCAGCTAATTAGCAAGAACAACCCGAACCCAACCGAACAGAACTACATGGAAGTCATTCAGAATAAGACGGCGATCTTGTTTCAGGCAGCTGGGCAGTGTGGGGCGGTCCTATCAGATGCTTCCAGCGACGAAGAACTGGCTCTGAAGAATTTTGGCATGCACCTGGGTACTGCTTATCAACTAATCGATGATGTGCTGGACTATGCCGGAGACAGCGATACCCTAGGCAAGAATATTGGCGACGACCTCGCCGAAGGAAAGCCAACGCTTCCTCTCATCTACGCCTTAGAACACGGCAGTGAAGAACAAGCACAGTTGATTCGGGAAGCGCTCGCCGATGAAGAACCGCAAGCCGAGAAACTGAATCAAGTAATCGAGATCGTGCAGAATTGCGGTGCGTTGGATTACGCTCGCGAGCTCGCCGAGTCAGAGTCCGAGTAAAGCGCTTGCCTACCTCGACGTGCTGCCTCACTCAGAGTATCGCGATGCCCTGACCATGATGGTCAATTTCTCTAATTCCCGCAACACCTAATCCCAATTTTTACGTACACAACCCAAGTCAATTCCGTGCTATAAATCACCGAAAGGACAACCTGTTTGAATATCACGAAATTCGGGCCAGCCGGCCATTGCAAAAAACTATTAGCTAGAATCAGGAGAATTACCCTTGATTGACCTGTCGCAACTACCGACTCCCGAGCCCATCATGGAAACCATTGCCGATGTAGAGGTATTTGAGAAAACCCCGCTAACTGAGCAGTTCCCCTACACCGACAGCTACAATTTGATAAAGGACAGTGCGGATCGCTTCACCGATAAAGCCGCGCTGGAATTTTTATTACAGGGCCTGCCCGACGAACCTGCACAAACAGTCAGCTTCGCCGAATTAGGGGCACAGGTTACACGCACAGCAAACTTACTAAATCAGCTCGGCGTAAACACAGATGATGCTGTCTCCATTATCCTGCCGATATTGCCACAGACTCATTTTGCTATTTGGGGCGCTCAAGCAGCCGGCATCTCCAATCCAATCAACCCTATGTTAGAAGCGGAGCATATTGCCGAAATTATTACAGCGGCCAATGCCAAGATAGTCATCTGCCTCGCGCAATCAGAGCATAGCGACATCAATGAAAAAGTGCGCGCTGCCGTATCCGAGTGCGCAGGCGTGACCACACTACTGGAAGTCAATATACCCGGGCTTTGCAAGCCAGAGTCTGCAACGTTAGCTAAAGGCAATTTTGACATCCTAGATTTTGACTCGTCTATCGCAAAAATGGACGGCACATTGCTGACCAGTGGTAGAAAATTTTCCGGCGACCAAAAAGCCGCCTATTTCCATACGGGAGGCACCACTGGCCGACCCAAGCTGGCTCAACTGACGCACAGCAACATGGCATTCTTAGGACAGTTGATGCAAGTCTATACAGCGCACATGGAACGGCATACCGTGCTTTGTGGGCTGCCATTGTTTCATATCTATGGCTGTATAATTCAAGGTGTCGCTGCCTTTGCTGTAGGCTATCGCATCGTATTGATGACCCCTGGTGGATTTCGCTCACCGGTAGCGATGAAGAACTTTTGGAACCACGTCGAGCGTTTCCAGGTAAAACAATTCTCAGCCGTTCCAACTGTACTCATGGCGCTAGCAGATATTCCGGTAGGCGATGCCGACATCAGCTGCCTGACCAATATCAATTCGGGTGCTGCCCCCCTCTCACTGCCATTCGAGCTTAGCTTCGAAAAGAATTTTGGCGTAGAGGTAGGCAACGGTTACGGCATGACCGAAACTACTGCGCTAATTTCACGCGCTCCACTTATTCAACCACCGGGCAGCGTTGGCATGCGCGTACCCTACTCAGAGATTCGCATTGCCCACGTAGATGGGACTACAGTCATTAAAGACTGCCCCCTAGGTGAAAGCGGCGTCATCCTGGTCAAAGGCCCACAGGTATTTGAGGGCTATAAGAGCAATGTCGATAATGCCTCCGCCTGGATCGAGGATGGCTGGTTCAATACCGGTGATATTGGTTACATGGATGCCGAAGGTTTCCTCTATCTCTCGGGACGCGCCAAGGATCTCATTATCCGCAGTGGCCATAACATCGACCCAGAGTTGATCGAAGAACCGCTTAATGCTCACGCCGACGTAGTGACATCCATTGCAATAGGATTGCCCGACCCCTATGCGGGTGAGTTACCCATGGCATACGTCGTGAAGGTAGCTAATAGCGATGTAACCGAGCAAGAACTTATCGATCACTGCGCTAGCGCAATGTCTGAACGCGCCGCGATTCCAAAAAGAATCGCGTTTATAGATGCGATGCCGCTCACCGCTGTCGGTAAAATATTTCGACCGACGT
Source organism: uncultured Pseudomonadales bacterium (assembly GCA_949430125.1). Lineage (GTDB taxonomy): Bacteria > Pseudomonadota > Gammaproteobacteria > Pseudomonadales > Pseudohongiellaceae > UBA9145. The sequence continues at coordinate 9,580 of CASQMQ010000017.1, read as the reverse complement.
TACGTCAAAAGGTTTCAGAACAAGTTATCGGCGAACTACTAGCCAAAGAATCTATAGATGTAGCTATTACAAGTGAAATTGAGAAGAAGCGAGGACTAGTTCTCAGCATCGATGTGGCCGACAAAACTAAGATTGACGAAGTTAAGAAACTTGTCGAAGGATATATATTTACCAGTGAAGTTAACTAGCGAACCCCACTGGAGAAGGGAGTATGAATATTAAGGCAGGCACTATTCCAGCCAGACTTATCACCTTAGTGTTGCTGTTGCTGTTTCTAGCCTCTTGCACGTCTACAGGCATGACTCGAGGAACACCTAGTGAGCGTAGGCAGGCTATTCAAGACATGCGCCAGGAAGTACTCACACAACTTTATTCAGTTAAACCCGACACGAGAGCGCAGATAGCGAGCGCGAGTGGCTATGCGGTATTTTCCAACGCAAATATAAATCTTATCCTAGCCAGTTTTGGTGGAGGTATCGGCGTAGTTCGATCCAACGGCAGCGACACTTATATGCGCATGGGTGAAGTTGGCATCGGCATAGGTGCTGGCGTGAAAGACTTTCGCGCCATCTTCGTCTTCCACAATAATGACGCACTGGAACGCTTCATGGACGTAGGCATATCCGTTGGTGGACAAGCAGATGCGGCGGCGCAGGCCGGAGATTTAGGCGGCTCTGTGAGCGGCGAAGCTATACTTGATAATGTAACGGTGTATCAACTGACCCAAAGCGGCTCTAGCGCTTCAGGCAACGATTAAAGGAACGCGCTATTGGCAGGATGCGGATCTGAACTAGGGCGTTGAGACGCTAGGGTAGCATCGCTATAGAGAAGCCGATCCATCGGAAACAACTCAGAAACATTAGCGAGCACTTCATTGCCGGCGCGACTGAAACGCTCAAACTCGACTTCGTCTCCATTTACTTGCACACGAGCTAGACAGCCGGCGAACCCTTCTTCATACCAACACGGCAGACTCAAATCATTGAAATTACGCACGAGAAAATTAACGTAGTGATGAAATCCTAGCGTGATTCAGCGCGAAGACCAAAAAAGTCGCATACGGGAATGGAGCGAAAAAAGCGGTCTCGCTAGCAGCAACAAAAGTTTGCAATGTCTCTGCATCGTCAAATAGATAGGCTAGGTTGAGAACGCTAGCCTTGGAAAGCTACTTACTCCAGAAATTGCAAAGGAGGTGACCTGACGCCAAACCTCTAGATCATTGGCAAATCGATTCGTCTGCCTAGTAGATTGCTGGCTGTATATATGAAAATTATCGCTGCGTACTTCGACCCAGCGATCTCTGAGTATCTGCTCCTGTGCAGAGCTCGAGGATGAGAAAAACGGCAGCACTATGCTGGATATCAGCAGTAAACTTGGAGGGATCACTGATAGTTGAAGAAACATGCTAATTCACCGAACTAACGGAGAGAATTCCAGCATATTACTTTAGCATGTCAAAGCTCAGGGCTTAAAGAAAAACCGCTACCCCGCCCCCTATGAGAGGGCTACATGGCTGGATAATTCGGCCCACCGCTACCTTCAGGCACTACCCAGTGGATATTCTGCGAGGGATCCTTGATATCACAGGTCTTACAGTGCACACAGTTCTGGCCGTTAATCTGGAATTTCTTACTCCCATCCGCCTCTTCAACAACCTCATACACGCCTGCAGGGCAATAGCGCTGAGCTGGCTCATCATAAAGCGGTAAGTTGTGTTCTATGGGGATAGCCGAGTCCTTTAACTGCAGATGGCAGGGCTGGTCTTCCGCATGATTCGTATTCGATAGGAACACCGAAGATAACTTATCGAAACTAATCTTACCGTCAGCTTTTGGATAAGAAATTTTCGGGCTCTGGGCCGCCGGTGTCATCTGCGCATAATCATGTGATTTATCATGAAATGTCAGTGGGAACTTGCCGAAAAAAATATTCTGCTCAATAAAGGTTAGCGCACTCCCCAACCAAAAACCGAACTTGTGAAAGCCCGAGCTAAAGTTTCGAGTCTTGTGTAGCTCATCGAAAAGCTCGGAATTGGCGAAACGCGTCGTGTAATCGACCAGCTCTTTCTCTGCCGATTCGGTGCTCAGCGCCGCAAATAAGGTTTCTGCCGCGATGATCCCTGACTTCATGGCGGTATGACTGCCCTTGATCTTGCCCGCGTTCATGGTACCCGCGTCGCAACCGATAAGCAGCCCACCGGGGAACGTCATCTTAGGCAGCGAGTTTAGACCTCCTTTTATCAGCGCTCTAGCGCCATAGCTTAACCTCTTGCCACCTTTTATATATTGCTTGATCGTAGGGTGCTGCTTGAATTTCTGAAATTCATCGAAGGGGCTAATGTGTGGGTTTTTATAACCGAGGTCCACGATGAGGCCTAGGGATACCTGATTGCCTTCTAGGTGATAAAGGAATCCGCCACTAGTCGCGGCAAAGCTATCCTTGATCATAGGATAGCCTGTCGTATGCACAACTAGGCCTTCCTTATGTTGCTGCTCAGGAATTTCCCAAACTTCCTTGAGGCCCAGTCCGTAGTGTTGGGGGTCGCTATCTTTGTCGAGTTGGAATTTCTCGATTAATTCCTTACCCAAGTGACCGCGACAGCCCTCTGCCAGAATCGTGTACTTTGCATGGAACTCGAATCCAGGCTCAAAGGAAGACTTCTGCTCGCCATTAGCATCGACGCCCATGTCTCCAGTCGCAACACCTTTAACACTGCCGTCTTCATTGTAGAGAATTTCTGCGGCTGCAAAGCCCGGAAAGACTTCCGCGCCTAGCTCCATCGCCTGTTCGGCCAGCCAGCGGCAGAGGTTGCCTAAGGAAATAATGTAGTTGCCGTCGTTGTGCATCGGTCTCGGAACTAATAGCCCCGGGAACTTAAAAGACTTCTCCGCAGAGGGTAAATAGTAGACATCGTCTCCTGTTACCGCCGTATTTAAAGGAGCCCCCCTTTCCTGCCAGTCTGGAAACAATTCATTCAGTGCCGAAGGTTCGAAAACCGCGCCCGACAGGATATGTGCTCCTATTTCTGAGCCCTTCTCGAGTACGCAGACTGAAAGCTCAGTCTGCGCTTCCTTCGCCAACTGCAACAGCCGACACGCCGTGGACAGTCCAGCTGGCCCACCACCTACAATGACTACATCGACTTCCATTGATTCACGTTGCATTTAAAACCTCTATCTACCTTAACGACGAATTCAAGCTACTTGGATTTGTCGGCAGGCTCCAGTATTCGTTTTGAGACCCGCTTCGATCGCAGGCGGCTATTATCCTCAATTCGCGGAACAAGCGCAAAGCGGCGCTTATCTGGGCGCATTACAAAATGTCACAAACAAGAGTCTCCAACTGATTCTTTAACTGGTCGATTATGTGCATACTTACGCCCAATTTCGCGCGGCCTTTGTCGCGTAATACGTAATTCAGAGTTAGTAAAAAATATCCCCCGGGGTCTTGTATGTGTTGTAACTCAGCTTCGAATCATGCTCTCTCACTTGCTCTTCTCCTAAGCGGAGCCATATTCTCCGCATCCGCGCTAGCACAAGAGCCCACGACTAACGATTCGACAGTTACCTACCCGGCGGAATTTTTCGCTCAGTACGAGCCTTTTTCAGTGAACGATATGCTCGATCGCATTCCAGGTATTGATACTGCGCGCGGCGGTGGTGGTGGAAAATGGAGGGCCTGATAGTTCCAGCGGTGGTAGTCGACGCGGACTAGGCCTTGGCGGCGACCAAATCCTGATCAACGGACGACGCACAGCCGGTAAAGAGAACGAAGGCAATAGTCAGCTCAGCAGGATACCGGCAAATCAAGTGCAGTATATCGAGATCATCCGCGGCACTTCAGGCGAGCTCGATGTTCGCGGTGGCAGTCAAGTCATAAATATCGTGCTGCTCGAAGCTGAAAGCAGCGCTGCCATCGCCTATGAGATCAACGCTGACCATCTTCATGATGGCGAACTAAAACCAGGAGGAAGGTTCTCACTCACGGGCCAACGCGGCGCGCTGGACTACCTTTTTAGTGCCGAGTCCGAGCCACGATGGGAAAGACGCAAAGGGTATGAGAACAGCTTCTTGGCCGACGGAACTCCAAACGACTATGTCAGCCGAGTTACAACTACCGATTCACAGCCTCTAGTATTCAGCGCTAACCTCGGCTACGAATTCGGTGAAAATGATATAGCCCATATCAACGCCCAGTTTGAAAACAGAGATGCCCCCTCTATAATTGAAAGAACCATTTTTAACTTTGTAGACGTCCCGAGAAAAGACACGGTGCAATTCGATGACACGAATCAAATCAGTGAATTTTGGGAGATCGGTGGTGACTATGAGCACACTTTCGCCAATAATGCGCGCTGGAAAACTCTCTTCATCCTAAATAAGAAAGAAGACGATAGCACTCGCGAGCGCTTCAATGTTGATGCCAAAGCTCGCGAGAAGGACCTATTCCTCGCTAATTTTAATCGCTATCAGGAAAGAATTATTCGCAGTTCCTATTCTTTCGCCTTCGCTGGCAGCCAGAATATCGAGGTTGGCATAGAGCGGGCTCAAACGATTCTCGATTCCTCTCTACAACTCGGCTTATTATCCGACACTCGAGTGGTCTCTCAGGACTTCGGCGGACTGTCGGAGGTAAATAATACGAATGCCACGGTAGAAGAGCTTCGCTATGAATCGTTCATAATTCATAATTTACAAATTAATAGCCGCATGTCGCTTGAGACCACATTAATTATAGAGACTTCGGAGATTGCACAATCTGGGGATGTCAGCAAAAAACGCGACTTCGATTTTATTAGACCAAAAGTAGACTACCGTTTTGATTTAACACCATCACTACAATTTCGTGCGACCGTAGAGAAAAATGTTTCGCAGTTAAGCTTCAACGACTTCACCGCAAATACTAATTCAGGCGATGAGGATCAGAACACGATAGCTGGAAACCCTGAACTACGGCAGGAACAGTCCTGGCGTTACGACCTAAATCTTGAATACCGCTTTAATGATGACAATGGTGTTATAAGTTCGAATATCTACTACCATGACCTCGAAGACGTCATCGATCGAGTCGATGTTTCAACGCTTACAACCATTCAGTCTGCGAATGGTAATATTGGCGACGGTGAGCGCTATGGGCTACGCCTTAACGGCAGTCTTCGATTGAACTTCATAGGCCAGCCCGGGATATTGGTAACTACAGGACTAAACCTAGGAAGCTCGAGCGTTACCGACCCTTTCCTCGGTATCGATAGGCGGCTCAGTTTTTTTAGCAACAATCGCCAGGGCAGAGGTGACTACAGCCTAGGGTTCAGGCACGACATGCCAGAGCGCGATATAAACTATGGCTTTACCTACCGAAACAGCATTCTAGACAACAATAAGGTATACGACATTAATAGAATCGAATCGTATAATTCAGACCCTTTCTCGATTTTATTTGTTGAGTATCAGGGCTGGGAAGGGATGACTCTTCGATTCGAAGCTACTAACCCCCATGAGAGTGAGCGCTGTCGTGTTCGCCTTCGCTATACAGGCGGCACGATCGCAACCGGTGTGCTCAGCGAGCTAGAAGATTCCTGCAGCCATACTGGCGAGAAGTATGCGATAAAGATACGCGGCACCTTCTAAAACCGCTGCGAAATTTCTACGTTAGCAGATTATTTCCTCAATCTTCTAAAGCTTCTCCAGTCAAGGTCGATATCATTGGTCGGTCAATGTAAAATTAGTCGATAAAAAGCGAAAGATGGCACTTTTGCCATCTTTATTACACAATTTGTCACAGTATTGCCGATACCCATCAGTATAATCACGCCCCATTAGAGCAGTAACTTCGATCCATCCAAAGACTTTCTAAAACCTTCGATTCGGCTTGTTGATCACCAGAGTTATTCTGGATAGAAAGGTTTGGCGTGAAACCCGATAGGACTATGGAGCATTACAATGACACGGCGCCTTTCTCTGCCTGAAAAACTTATCCGCATTAGCCTTCTTGGCCTCGCTATAGCGGGAGTGAATCAAGGCTTTGCGCAGCAAGCCGAGCCACAGGCCGCCGACGAATCTACTGTAGTGTATGAGGCAGGTTTCTTTACACAATATTCTCCAGTGTCCGTCAACGACATGATCGATCGTATCCCTGGAATCAGTCTTGCCCTGAACGGCAACAGGAATAATCGCGGCAAAAGTCGCGGCTTGGGGTCAGGCGAAGGCGAAATCCTCATCAACGGTCAACGCACGACCGGCAAAAATAATGAGGGACGTAGTCAGTTGAGTCGTATCGCTGCCGATCAGGTCGACTACATTGAAATTATACGTGGCACCTCCGACGATATGGATATACGTGGCGGCGGTCAGGTCGTGAACGTTGTACTACTCGATGCACAGTCCCGGTCCAGCATCTCCGCCGAACTCAATATGGACCGGCTTCATGACGGCACAGTCGATCCCGGCACTAAGCTTTCATACACTGGTCAGAATGGCGCATTTAACTACCTATTCCATATCGAAGCCGAACCACGTTACGAGAACCGGTTTACCAATGAATTTAGCGTTGATCCAGATGGCGAGTTACTGGAGGCCCGATCCCAGGACAATTTACGTAACCAAACTGAGTACGAGACCAGCTTCAATCTTGGCTATCAGTTTGAGAAGAGCATGGTGCAATTCAATGGCCTCTTCGCCGAGAGCAATCCGCCAACGGATATAACGCGAACCATCAATGACTATACTACCGGCACCTTAATCACTGCCCAAGAACGCGAAGAAGAGCAACGCAATCGCAGCAATTGGGAGATCGGTGGCGACTACGAATACAACTTCGACAGCGGCAATAAGTACCGCTTCCTATTTATTGTAAACGATCGAGACTTTACCTATACACGAGATCGCTTCGACGTATTTGCAGACTCAGAAGAAAAAGATCTCTTCCTATTCTCTGCCGGACGCGACCGCGAACGTATCGGTCGCACCTCTTATACGTTTGATCTAGGTGGCAACCAAGGGATGGAAATTGGCATCGAAGGTGCACAAACAATACGCGACTCAGACCTCCGCTTGGGCTTGTCAGGCACAGGCATCACCTCAGTCGCACACGGCGGGCTCGTGCCACAAGCCGTCAGCAATGCAAGCTCCGCAGTAGAGGAATTACGATTAGAGAGCTTCGCCATCCACAATTGGCAAATCAACGACCGCATGTCCTTAGAAAGCTCATTGATCTATGAAAAGTCGACTATTACCCAGTCCGGAGACGTCACCAATGAAAGAGATTTTTCTTTTGTGCGTCCGAAACTAGACTACCGCTTCGACATCACTGCATCCCTGCAACTTCGCACGACAATTGAGAAGACTGTTTCACAATTGAGCTTCTCAGATTTCAGTGCCACCACCGACAACTCAGACGATGATCAAAATACACAGGCTGGCAACCCAGGAATTGCGCAGGAGCAGGCTTGGAACTACGAAATGAATTTGGAGTATCGTCTACCCAATAGTATTGGCGTATTCAATACAGAGCTCTACTACCGAGACTTGACCGATGTTATCGATCGCATTGATGTTTCTCCCAGCGCTACCGACCTGCAGTCGGCAAGGGGCAATATTGGAGACGGCAAACGCTACGGCGCGAACTTCGATGCGAGCACACGTCTGGGCTACCTCGGCGCTCCTAACGCCCTGCTCACACTTGGATTGAGTCTGCAAGATTCACAAGTAACAGACCCCTTCCTAGGCACACAGCGACGTCTGCGTAGAAACGGCCGCTGGTTCGGGCGCGCTAATTTTCGACATGACATCACTGAATACAATTTTAGTTATGGCTTCAGCTACTTTAATTTCGCACGTGACGGTAGTGGCCTGACGCAGATAGACATCAACGATACGGAGACAGATATAGGTGAATACGGCCTAAACTTCTTCGCCGAAAAGCAAGCCTTCAACGGAATCACTTTTCGCTTCGATATTCAGAATGCCAACAACCAAATCCGCTGCAGAGAAAGAATTCGCTATGTTGGTGCGACGGCTGCTGGAATTATAGAAGAAGTCGAAGACTCCTGTAACGGCACCGGCGTAAAATATGCCTTAAAAATTAGACAGACATTCTAGTTGCTCTAGCCCCTAAAATAGCCCCTGACATAAAAACTTCGCGCAACATAAATGAAGGTTCTAATTTAAAAGTTTCCTACTCCCTATTTCTGTGCTCGTTGAGAAAAGCGTTCATGAATAGCTTCGACAAATTCTGCGGTAGTGCCGCAGCAGCCTCCTACGAGATTAGCGCCCAAATCTAGCCATTCTTCAGCGAAATCCGCATAACGACTCGGCGTAATGTCTTCTCGAATCGTGAGGCTGCCATCTGTCTCTTTGTTTCCGCCTAACAGCCAGTCTTTGGGGATATTGGTAAAGGCGTTGGCATAGCCTCCAGTAATTTTCACTCCTGATTCTACTAATACAGGAATAGCCTCGCTGATACGCTCGGGTAAACAGCAATTCGCCAGTATGCCGTCGGGTTTAAAAGGCTGTAACATTTCACAGACGGTAGCTAGAGACTCACCACTTTTTAAGCAAGCTGTACGCTCATCGTCTAGAGTAAGGGCAACGAAGAAAGGTTTACCACTTTCGCTTGCCGCTCTAGCGGCAGCTAATGCCTCAGTTGAATGCGACATGGTTTCGCAAAGGAATAAATCAATAGAGGGTGCCAGTGCTGCAACCTGCTCTCTGTATAATGGAAGAAGGGTTTCAAGATCAAGAACATAATCAGGTCGAAAGCTGCCGTTAAGTGGAGGCAGGGAGCCAGCGATTCTTACTCCAGCCTCACCCGATTCATCGCGTGCTGTTTGCGCCAAATTGGCAGCTAGTTCGTTGAGCTCAATGGTACGATGGGCTAATCCAACATTCGCTAAGTCGTTACGTATAACTCCATAACTGTTAGTCGTGATTATTCTCGCACCCGCTGCAATGTTTTCTCTGTGGATATCTACAACGACGTCGGGAGCTACCAGCAACGCGTTAGCAGACCAGATCGTGGCTGGGATTTCGACGCCTCTCATCGAAAGGGATTTGCCCATTCCAGCATCTAGAAGAGTGACTGAATTTTTTAACAAGAGTGATACTCCATCTTAGGTGATTCGAGTGCGGCGCAGCATCCGCCAGATTGAAACACCAAGTATGCCGTACACAAATAGCAGAGGCAACGAGGCCAGCAGTGATGCGGTTTGTAGTTCTCTAAGGCCGCCTACGAAGAGAAGACTCAGCGGAAGTGCGCCTAGGGCAAAAGCCCAAAATACTCGGTGCCAACGAGCCGGATGTTCGCCCTCGTCCAGACTACGAGTTGCCCCGGCTGCCAAGGTGTAGGCTGCAGAGTCATAAGTTGTGGCTACGAAAACTAGGCCGATCACGGCTACTAGTAAAACTAGTACCGAACCTAATGGCAGCAAGGATACGATGCTAGTTAATGCACTCGATGGGCTTGCTTCGGTTGCCTCAGCTGCTACGGGATAGATGTTCTGCACTTCTAGATATTGTGCGTAGCCACCCAATACCATGAAGAACAAAGCACAACCTAGACTACCCCAACCAAGCACTCCAACAAT
>CASQMQ010000016.1 GCA_949430125.1 uncultured Pseudomonadales bacterium | reverse complement strand
CAGCCAATTTTCGGATGACATTCAAAACCTCTCCCACCATTTCTGGGTCAAGTGCGGATGTAGGTTCATCAAATAGCAAGATTCTGGGTTCCATAGCTAGTGCCCTTGCAATAGCAACGCGCTGTTGCTGACCTCCAGAAAGTTGCCCAGGATATTTGTCAGCTTGATCCGAAATACCCACGCTATCCAGTAACTTGAGTGCCTTTTAGCCGCGACTTCAGTGGATATATTATCGACGCGCGTAGGTGCTAACTTAACATTTTCTAAAATCGTCATGTGAGGGAAAAGGTTGAAATTTTGAAAGACCATGCCGACATTCGCGCGGACATTCTTGAGGCCGGCTCCTTTTCTTACAACTGTTCCGTTAACCGTTATCTTTCCATAATCGTCATGCTGTTCCAACAAGTTTATGCAACGTATGAGTGTTGATTTGCCTGATCCTGAAGGGCCAATAACGCTAACAACTTCTCCCTCGGCAACTTCGAGGTTGACGCAATTTAGTGCCATAAACGTACCGTAATGCTTCGAAACATTCTCTAGATGGATTAGCGGACCCATTATTGGTTCCTCTCACTATATCGTTTTTCGAGGTGGGAAACGGCAAGAACCATGGGCAATAATACAAGCAAATAGATTCCAGCAGCCGCTATCAAAGGCGTTGGATTGGCAGCGATCGCCTGTGCCTGGGTGGCCTGTTTGAGCAAGTCAGGCATCGCAACAACTGAAGCAAGTGCAGTATCTTTGATGACATTAATGGAATTGTTGGTAAGTGAAGGTATCACTATTCTTGTAGCCTGTGGCAGGATTACGTCTTTCATCATTTGCACAAAGCTAAGTCCTAATGCTTGTGATGCTTCGAATTGCCCCTTTGGTATCGCTTCAATACCGGATCGAAAAATTTCAGCTGTGTATGCGCTGGACACAATGATCAATGCAGTAGCCGCTGCTGTGAACGGTGACAAGCTAATACCAACAAAAGGCAGTGCGTAAAAAATCACTATAAGTAATACGAGCAAAGGTATGGACCGGAACACATCGATGTAAACTTTTGCGATCACTCTTGCAATGGCGGGCGCATAAAGTCGAGTCAGTGCTAACAGCAAACCGAAAAACAGTCCGAGAACGATGCTCACCAGCCCAAGCTTAAGCGTGGTCGTAAGACCGAGTAACAGCATCGGTAATGTTTCGAAAAATACTGCTCTATTCAGGAACGTGTCCATAAAGTTCAGTAGTAGGCCTGTCTTTACGACGGGCATGGCGGTCACTTTTACAGTTGATGTGGTTTCTTCTGCTGACACACCAAACCATTTATTGTGTAGCTCATTGATAAACCCTTCTTGTTTTAGAATTGTGATGATGTCGTTGACGCTAAATGCTAACTGGTCGTCTTTTCTGAACATCATGGAGTAACTTCCGCCCGTTTTGATGCGTTCTACAACTTTGAGCGCGGGTTTGTCTTTTGTATAATATTGCATGGCCGGAATGTCACTGATGTACCCCGCAACTCTACCTATTTGTAGATCCAGCGCAGCAGGCGCAAGCCCCTCGTAGCGCCTAATTTCTTTGAAACCGTACTGCTGTTGATTTTCTGATGCCCAGATATCGCCTGTGGAACCCGTATCCACAGCGACAATCTCGCCTTGCAGGTCTTTGATAGATTCAATCTTGCTGTCACTTCTGATTGTGAGTGATTGGTCGCTGTCATAGTAAGGCTGGACGAAGGAGACAGAAGTGAGTCTTTGTTCGGTAATCGTAATAGATGAGATGGCAATATCGATTCTTGAGGACTGTACGGCAGAGAAAAGGCCGTTAAAGGGTATATTGATCACATTTATTTCTTTATTTAGCCGATCAGCAACTTCATTGACTAGGTCAATTTCAAACCCAATCAACGCACCAGCAGTATCTTGGAATTCCCAGGGCACATTGCCAATGTTTGCACCGACGACGAGAACGTTATTGTCTGTACTTGCCGCGTTAACTGGCACTAGATATGCAGTCAAAGACATTAGTATCAATACAATTTTCAATATGAGCTTTTGAAAATACAAGAGTGCTATCCTGTTCTTTAGCGAGCTGATTTTGGCTAAAGTATAATATTACCCGATTTGGTGTGCGGTTGCAGGGCGAGCTCGTTACAAACCGCTCGCGCATTTAGTCGAACCATCGACACGTGGTTTTTCTGTAGGACGTGTGACCGATTCTTTACTTGAATCAATGAGTTAAATTAAAGAAAACAGAGTGTGTTAAGAAGTGTGCTATGAATTTCTAGTAAATGTGGCCTAAAATTACTGTAGCTTTATTCTGCCCCTTGATTAACCAATCCTCCGAAACCCCTTGCTGCTATAATGAGCACTGCTCCCTCTACGACAACCTATCGAGCTTCTATGCCATTTTTAAAACTTGGATTATGTAATCCTATTGTACAAGCGGTTGAAGAATTGGGTTATATAACTCCCACCCCGATTCAGAAAGAAGCCATCCCCATCATTATTTCTGGTAAAGACCTCATTGCCACCGCTCAAACGGGGACAGGTAAAACCGCGGCGTTTGTCCTGCCGCTATTAACCTTATTTAACAAAGAGCGTTGCTTGCGAGGTAAACGTATACGCGCCCTTATCCTGACTCCTACACGGGAATTAGCGGCGCAGGTTGCTGCGAATGTTGCTGAGTACGGTAAGCATTTAAACCTAAGTTCTATGGCTGTTTATGGCGGTGTTGATAGCGAACCACAACAGCAGCGTTTAATTGAAGGCATTGATATTTTAGTGGCCACTCCGGGCAGATTGCTGGATCTTGCTCATCAGCGTGCGCTGCATTTTGATGAGCTTGAAGTGCTGGTGTTAGATGAGGCAGACCGAATGGTGGATATGGGTTTTAGTGATGATATCAAGAAGATCATTGAGCGCTTACCTGCAGAGCGTCAAAACCTATTGTTTTCGGCTACCGTGAACAATGGCGTTCGCATCTTTGCCGATTATTTTTCAGCCAGTAAAATGGGTAGGCCCGCTGTTGAGATATCGATTTCACCAGAGGCCACAACGGCACCCAATATTGACCAGTGGTTAATCACCATAGATAAAGACACAAAGTCTGCCTTGCTGAGTCATTTAATTAACGAGCAGAAGTGGGATCAGGCGTTAATTTTTATCGAGAAGAAACACTCTGCTGCCAAACTGGTGGCTCAACTTGCAAAACGCGGTATTGAAGCAGATGCCATTCACGCTGATAAAAGCCAAGCCAGGCGTGAGAAGATTCTAGCTGATTTCAAATCTGGAAAGCTAAAATACTTAGTTGCCACAGGCGTTGCCGCCCGGGGTATAGATATTGGTGACCTGAGCCGCGTTGTTAATTATGATCTGCCCTTTAAACCTGAAGAATACATTCACCGCATTGGCCGAACGGGTCGTGCTGGCGCTACAGGTGAAGCCATATCGTTTGTGGCAATGAGCGATTTTAAAAATTTATGCGCCATTGAAAGCCGTTTAAACCAAATCATCAACCGGAAAGAAATCGAAGGCTTTTCGGTTAGAAAAGTTGTTCCCGTTTCAATTTTAAATTATGTCAGCAAGAGCAAACGGTAGTGGCAACTCATACCAGTGGCGTGTCATTTCTTCTATTCACATAAGGTGGTAATGCTACAAAACATAGGAGGGTTACTTGCTGACTTGAACTGCTAGCACCTTGAGTCTCTCCGACCACTGCTGCTTTATCTCGTTGCCATAGAGTTCTAGGGTTTGGTCAATCTGCATCGACAGCCTGAGTTTCGTTTTCCCATCTTGAGTATCGAGGCTTAAGTTTATCTTGCTCTTGTGAGCATTCTTCTTCGCGGCCTCGCGCCAGGTAAAACTCAGTCTCTTCGGCCTATCGATTTTTAGGTATTCGCCATCTTGCAAGAATTCCTTGCCATTGCGCGTGATGTGATAGCTATAGGAACCGCCTGGGCGAACTTCGTTCTGTAGATCGACTACTTTCTCGTTACCGACATGACTGCCGAACATCCAGCTACCTACGAAGGTAGGTATCAGCCAGCGATCGAAGATTTTCTCTGCAGGTGCGACCATAGTCCTGCTCAATGAAACACTGAACGTTTTGAATTTCGCCCCAGGCATTTCAGCTGCGGCGCTATCGTCTTCAAACATGGAAAGTTGATCGCTGCTCATTGTCTCGCTTACGAGTTAGGGATGGTTGGCATGAGATGTATAGGCAGCGCCTGACGACGCGAAGCTGTCTTTTGGCCATAGTTTGAAGTTAGGTAGTCGAGTATTGAGCCTTCTAGCTCGGGGCCTAGTTCGCCCAGTCCATGTGAGCTCTGCATCCATTCGATGCGACTCTTCCAGACTTCTCGATTTCCTGAATTCTGAACGATGATCAGGCTTGAGTGACACTCAGTACAATTGTCGCGTACTAACTGCCAGCCTGCTTCTTGTATCAATTCGCCAGCGGCCACACTTTCCTGTGCAGTCGAGTTTGCAGCCGTAAATAGGAGCGGCAGTGACAGCGTGATCAAAGTCAGCCAGATTAATTTCATTCTATTCGTCATGATTTCTAATTCCAATATCGTAAATCGGTGGGCCTAAATTACACGACCTGTACGGCCACTCTATGACAGGCATTATTCAAATAGCCGCGAGGATTCCAGCCTGGTACTACCATGGGCTGTGAGCGGCCCTGAACATCCATCGCTCTAGCCCACACTTCGTAGTAACCAGGCTCAGGAAATTGTGCCCAAGTCTCCCAGTTTTGCCACGCCAATCTATTGGCAGGGCCTGCTAGTGCCGACGGGAGCCATGTGGCGCCGAAGTCGATGGAAATAAAGACGCCGACTACCTGATCGTCGCCCGCCCATGCGTGACCGCGCACAGTCATTCGATCCCTTATATCGTGAGTAATGCCCGACTCCGGAAAAGTAATGAGTGACTTAACCGGCATCGATTCGATGACGCGCATGTCCTCATTCGGCACACGTGTACCTGGCGCGACCGGTGCGGCGGGGACTGAATAAGAAGGTGGAGACATTTTTTCGCCATCGTGGACCTGATCGCGAATATCGATTCGGTTTAACCACTTCCCTGAAACAGAAGCGGGCCAGCCAGCGCAGACGAGGCGCAGTGGATAGCCATTCTGTAAAGGTAAGTCCTCGCCATTCATTGACCAGGCGATGAGTGATTCTCGCTCTAGCGCCTTGGCGATGGGTACGCCGCGAGATATCGAGTCGCGTTCAGGGTCGCCGCTAAGATGGGTGTCGGCCCCGTAGTAGCCAATGTATTGCGCATCTGCAAGTACGCCGCAATAGTTAAGTACGTCGCGCAGTCTCACGCCTGTGAAGGTAGGGCAGCCGATGGCGCCGGTAGTCCATTGATTGCCACTCGCGCCTGGCACAAATTCGGCGCGCCCGTTGCCGCCACATTCTAGCTGCAGCTGCAATGTGACTGTTTCGAAGCGTTCTTTAAGCTCTGCGATGGTGAAAGTGACGGCGCGATCAGCGGATTCGCCGCCAATTGCTAGTTGCCATGTATCGGGATCAATAGCCTGCGGCGCTACGCCGTTGTTGCGAACGAACATGCGATTGTTTGGCGTAACATCGTCATCGAGTAAGTGCGCAGGAGTCTCAGCGTTGATGGGTCGATCGTTGAGCACGATGAGGCCGTCTTTGCCCGGTATCTGTAAAGTAGAACTTTCAGCGGCAAAGGCTGCTGGTATTAGGCCGGCAGGCATGAATCGAGAGAAGGGTATAGTCATGCCAAGCGCAGTAGTCATAGCAACCAGTCCGCTTTTCTTCAAGAAGCCACGCCGCGTTAGTGGATCACTTTCGCGGCCCCATAGCACTCGATCCGCCGCTATTGGGTCTTTGCTATAGAGTTCATGTATACCCTGTTTTTGCTTTTTGCTCATAAGAAATCTCTTCTGTTATTCGTCAGCATTTAATCGGATTGTTCGGCTTCGTCTAGTCGTGCACCGGCAAGCACTCCTGGAAGTGAATAGTTGCCTTCATGGCAGGCATACTCATAGAGGATATCGTCTGTTAGGTTCATTGGCATTTCGGCCGAGAAAGACTGGACGAATGTGTCTGGATCTTCTGCGGTGAAACTGTAGTTCATTACATTATCAGACACGCGTGTGAAGCGTTCGGTGATGCGAAAATTTTCTGTCGCGTTTCGAAATTTTTGGCTAGGGTTTAATCTGCTCGTTTCGACGACAAGCGTATCGCCTTCCCAATGAGCAACTGAGTCTCCCATCCAAGGGCGAAATGCATCTGGCAGCGGGTCGGCATCGATACGAATAATGCGTGCGTCATGAACCATCTCCACCAGAATCATCACATAACCTGGTGACTGCACGATCTGATAGTGATTGTTATACAGAATAGGCAGCATGGGAGGCCCACTGCTAGAGCCAAATGACATCAGGCAGCGCTCGGCTAGGGGACGGCTCTCGGGCCCTGCAAAGGCGCCGCGTGATGCCCGTAGTTCAGCAGCAACGCGCAGTCGTTCTTGCGCCAGCTGTGTATAGGCAGGCATACGGCCATTCGGTGGGTCTATTAGCAAGGAGCTGCGAAATTCACCGTTATAGCGTGCAACTTGCGTACCGTCGTCAAACCAGAAGTTGTTGTAGCTATCGGCGAGCTCGATGCGGTCCTTCACAGGAGGTATGCGATCTGGATCGCTAGGCTGGTCCTGCTCTGTGGTGTAGTCGGCCACGGCCTGTTCCAGCTGCATTGCTTCTTCGCGGCTCAGTACCAGCTTGTCGCCGAATTCTTCTGGGCGAGAGAAAGGGGTTATGGTGTTACTAGTCCACATGCCTTGCAGGTCGGGGGCCCCGTCTACTGTTCTGGCTATCACATAGTCGGAGTCTTGAGCGCTGGCGCTGGGTGGGAGTAGTATGAATGAGGAAATAGCTGAGCAGGCCAGCAACCGCGTTAGTGGCAATCTCGCCGGGCTAAACAGAGAAGTCGAATTGAATGTTGTTTTCATTTTTTAGCTCTCTAGTCGGGCTTTATTAGAGGGGAGGCTGTGGCAAATAGTTCGCTTATGCGACGCTGAGGTTACCAAAAATGCGCAGTCAACTCCATGCGATTCATGGCATTTGTGCTCCCTTTTGAAGTCAGTGCTTGATGAAGGTATTTACAGAGGCTTAGTAAGCTTTAATAGGAACCGATCGGTGCTGCGGTTGAGCCGTGGGTCGAATATGCTGCGGCTATGATCGTCTGTGGAAACTCGCAAAGCTTCGCTGGCCTTAACCTCAAAGCCAGCCTGCTCCGCTAGCTCCACCGCCTGTTGAATCTCCATTCGGTGCAGGTCTCTATTGTCTGCGCCCGCTACACCGACATGGTCGGTAATGCCAAGTACGCCTCCAGGTTTTAGCAAGAGCCTAAGTTGTTGAAGCATTTGAAATGCGCGTTCCGGGCTGGGGTTGTAATAGTCATGCAATGTCTGCGCTACGATAATCAGATCCACGGAGTTATCTGCCAAGCCGATTTCCCGCAGTGGCCTTACTATTTGAACAACATTACGTAGATCGCCTCGTTCTACCTTGGCGTTAAGCGCCTCGCCCTGAGAAATATTTTGGCGATCTTCCACGAAGCGTAAACCGCGTTCTGTGTTCTGCGCATACACAGTGCCATTTTCACCCACGGCTTTGGAGAGGATGAAGGTGTAGTAGCCTCCAGCGGCATACAAGTCCAATACCGTCATGCCTGTTTGGATGCCAAGAAATTCAAGAACCTGAACTGGCTTTCGTGCGTTGTCTCGCGCGAAGTCGGTAACCTCTCTATCGGGGCCCGATAAGGCCACTTCGAGTGCTCGTGTATCGAGACCCTGGCCTAGGCAAGCCGATGCAAACAGCATCGATACGAAGACGATTGAATAACTGAGCGAGGAGTTCAATGAAAGAGGGGCACACTTTCTCTTCATTTTAGGGTCCTAGAGTCTTTCTCTGTGGAGTGATGTAAACCCAGAGAATAACAGATTGAGCGAACGCCTCACTTTTTTTCAGGCCAATCAGGGCTCGCGGATCCTATCCGAGCGGCAGTGATTTTCCGGAGTGCTATACTGAAAATCGTCTCAGGATGAAGGCCTGATCCCATTTCTAGAAAAACGATTAATGAGAGCGCGAAATGCAAAGTAAGCTAATGATTCGAAATCTATCAGTGCTAACCCTACTTTGTGCAACTCCGTTTGCGTTAGCTCAGTCCGATTCGAGGCCGCGGGCCCGTGAGGCGGGGGTAGTGGTGGGTGTATTCCAGCCCGGAGAATTAAACGCGATCACTGATGTTGAAGGTGTGAGAGTGGGGCATACAACTGTTATTGAAGGTGATGATATTCGCACCGGCGTAACGGCAATCATTCCCGCGCCAGGAAACCTCTATACCCATCCCATTCCAGCCTGGATTTATACGGGCAACGGTTATGGAAAAATGGTCGGTGAGACTCAGGTGCGCGAGTTTGGTGAAATTGAAACGCCGATTCTTTTGACCTGTACGCTGTGTGTATGGAGTGCGGCGAATGCGCTTAAACAATGGATGTACGAGCAACCCGGAATGGGTGAGCACACGCTAAATCCTATAGTAGGAGAAACTAACGACGCTCGGGTGAATAATATGTGGGCAGACCCAGTTCAAAAAAAAGAAGTCTACGCCGCGCTGAATAGTGCAAGCGCAGGCCCTGTGGAAGAGGGTAGTGTTGGCGCAGGCACTGGTACGCAAGCCTTTGGCTGGAAGGGTGGTATCGGTACTAGCTCAAGGGTGCTCCCTGTGGAATTAGGTGGCTACACCGTCGGCGTATTGGTGCAGACAAATTACGGAGGTGCGTTGTCAATTAATGGCGCACCGGTAGGGCGAGAATTCGGTAGCTACGCCTATCGAGATTTCTTAGAGCCAGTAGCAGACACAGATAAAGAGGACGGTTCGATAATGATGGTTGTTGCCACAGACGCGCCGCTCACTGCGCGCAATCTTGATCGAGTTGCTAGGCGCGCCATGATGGGGTTAGCGCGAACAGGCTCCTTTGCCAGTAATGGTTCGGGTGACTATGTCATTGCGTTCTCAACTAATCCGAAGGTACGTAAGCCCCGTGTAAGCGAAGTGCCAGTTCCGCTTGAGGTGTTAGTAAACGAATCGATGACACCGCTGTTTGCAGCTACAGCAGAGGCTACCGAGGAGGCGATCTACAATGCTATCTTTAAGGCGACGACTATAAGCAGTTCGCGCGGAGAACTGCGTGCAATTCCACTAGAAGATTTGATGAGTGTTCTGGAGAAATATCAGTCGTTGAATTGGGATCAAACGATAGGGAAATAATTTTTAACAGTGCGTTAGGAGCTGATCCCGATGCCTCTCGCCATCAGCAAGGCCAGTACAGGGATTAACACTAGTAGTACTAGCTGAAACCGTAATAACAGCCTCAGCAGTTGAGGTACCTCGATTACTTCTTCCTCGGACTTGCTGTGTTTGTTATAAAATATCGTGGGAGCGATAGGCAAACACGACCATCAGAGTAAACAGGCCAAGCTTGGCATGAAATATGGGATTGCTAGAGTAGAATTCGCTAGGTTTGCCCACCCATAGCCATAGAGCTAGGCCGAAGATTAAAACGAAGATAGCGCTCACTCCGCTAACAGCATCCACCTTCGCTAAGTTACGAGTATCCTCCCCTGTGATCTGTGGCTTGATGGCCATATTTTCTATGACTAAGGCGCCCGCGAATGTGAAAATCGCTGCGAAGTGCAATAGTCTGACTAGTTCGTAATACATCTTGCTAATCATACTGGATTAGTAGGCTTTAGACTCATTTTAATGCGGCTCTGCGAGATTTCCTGTTATGCTACTGAGTAGGTTTGATTGCAAACCAATAATAATAATTAGACAAAAACTGGAGGCACCATGGTCGCTGATTCAGGCACCTCAACCGATGTAAGTTCTGAAGAGTCAGCGCATGTTGAAGCGAACATGCGTAAAGTCGCACTGACTGCGTTAGCCGGTACCAGTATCGAGTGGTACGACTTCTTTCTCTATGCCACGGCTGCGGCCCTTGTTTTTCCTTCGGCATTCTTCCCCGATAGCTCTCCAACAATGGGCCTTATACTTTCCTTTGGAACGTTCGCCTTCGGTTTTATCGCCAGGCCTTTAGGTGGTATTTTATTTGGTCATTTCGGTGACCGCGTTGGACGCAAACGGACGCTGGTTATTGCATTGATGATGATGGGTATCGCATCCACTTTGATCGGGCTATTACCTACGTTTGCC
>CASQMQ010000015.1 GCA_949430125.1 uncultured Pseudomonadales bacterium | reverse complement strand
CGACATGACTGTGAAAATGGTGGTTCCGATTTTGGGTAGTTTGCTTTGCAAAATATTCACCTCAATGAACTGGCAATCTATTCTAACTGATTGCCTTGCCCAAGTGATATCGGGGAGAGGTGGGGGAGCTAGGGAATTGGGTCTGACAGACCAAAGTAGGACAGCATTTAGCTAAATAAACACTGCCTTCGCCAGCTGGTACTCGAGAAGATGACCTTACAGCTGTAGCCACTCGTTCAGATCGATAATGTCCTGTGGCGTCAATATTCCAGCAACCTGCCTTAGGATTAAGGTGTCTAGAACATAGTTATAGCGAGCGTCAGCATACTGACGCAGCGCGCGATAGAGGTTTTCTCTTGCGCGTAAAACTTCAACGATGTTACGCGTGCCAACTTCGGCACCGAGCTCCGTTGCATCCAGCGCACTCTGCGCGGAGGTAATCGACTGCTGTCGCTGTCCGATAACTAGAACATCTGTGTTTACGCGGCGATAAGCATTGCGGATATTCTGAGTAAGCTGACGCTCTGTGAGATTTAGAGATTCCTGGGCGGAGATCACATTGTACTCTGCGGCCCGTCTTCTGGATTGGCGTGCGCCGCCAGAGTAAATTGGAATAGTTAGGTTCAGAGATATGGCGGTGCGATCGAAGGCACCGCCGCCAATTTGAATGCCCTGACTGACTATTGGAGCAGTCACGTTGTGGTTCCAGCTACCCGAAAAATCGATGGTAGGTAGACGATCTGATTTTCTTGCCTTCAAGTTCTTGCGCGAGGCTTCTAGGTTGTATTCAGCGGCCGCGATGAAGAGGTTGCTGTTCTCCGCCTCGTTCTCCCACTCAGCAAGGCTACCATCGACCTGCACTATGGGAAAGTCTTCGCGCAAGACATCGATAGAAGGGTGGGCCTGACCTGTAATGGCTTCTAGTGCTTCATAGCGAGCTTGCAGTAGATCTTGCTGCAAAAACGTAGTGTTTCGCGCTAGATCATAGGCAGCTTGACCGTCGAAGACGTCGGTAATGGCAACCAGGCCAACCTCTTCACGTTGCCTAGTTTGCTCCAGCGAGCGCAGAGCGGCTTCCTCTTCCTGCACATTGGTGTCTAGCATGTCGATAGCGCGCAGCACGTCAAAATAGGCAGTGGCGACACGCATTATAAGGTCTTGCTCTTGGGCAGCTAAATTTACCGCACCAGCCTTATCCCGCGCCTTTGCGCTCTGGAAACTGTACCAGTTAGCCAGATTCAAGACGCTCTGTGTGAGGTTCATTCCCCAACCGTGGTTGTTAATGCCCGGCCTGAAACTGTGGTCGTTAGCCAGACGAGCTTGGGCTGTATCACCCGTAACGGGGTTGGTGAAATCGGTATAGATTGAGTCGGTCGGGCCACTTGTTAGGCGAGTGGTAGCTCCACCGGCACCGATAGAGGGCAGCAGTGTGGAGCGGCTTTGAATCATGCTTTCACGATTCTCACGATAGCTGGCTTCGGCCTGCCGCAGCGTAGGATCATTTTCCAGAGCTAACTGCAATATAGACAGCAGATCGTCGCCGTAGCTGAGTGAGCTGGTCATGCAGCTCAATACTAGAATTCCAATATACTTCGCTGGTTTTCTCATAATCTGTGACCTTTTAAGTACTAAATAGTAATGTTCAAATGCCTGAAGAGCTCGATAAAAACTTGCTAAACAAGGGTTCCGAATGGCGGTCTTGAAAGTAGACGGCATTCTACACTTTCGTAACCAAAAGTGACAAATTAAACCCCGGGATTGCGACAGTTGACCTTATGGAACCGTTAGACGTTAATTTACCGCTTAGAGTTACAGCTGGGGCTGTCAAATTCACACTGGAGCGTGAATCATTTCCCCAATTCAAGAAAGCCATAGGCTGAAAGTAGTCGAGCCAATCTAAAAGGGCCAATGCGAGAGATAACTTTTTCTCCAACGGAGATGGCATCGATCCGAACAGGCCTCTTTTTGAGTTAGTTAGAGAGTCCAGAATCTAGATAACTAGATAGTGCGTCTAAACACGAATGCGCGAGCTTCTTGCTTCGCTCACCCGACCATCCATAAGTCTCATCCGACGTAGCAGTTGTATCCTTAAAGGGCATTTCTAAAGTCATGGCAAGGCAACCATGTGTTTCCGCAATCTGCGCGGTGCTCATGGTTAGATTGGCCGTGCCGGGAGTCTTCGCCGGATATCCTCTTTTCGTTTGAAAGTCTGCGTTCAAAACAGCTAGCTTATTTTTATAGAAATCCAATCGTGCCTGCTTGGTGGCATCCCAGTCTGCAAGACCCTCGGTGCCAGCAATAAAACAGTAGGGCAGGGATTCGTCGCCATGGACATCGAGCATGAAGTCCGCGCCAATCTTGTTGATCGACTGCTTTACGAAATAGACTTCAGGACTGGCATCGATCTCTGGATTCGCCCATTCCCTGTTCAAGTTCCTGCCTGCGGCATTGGTGCGCAGATGACCGCGCCTGCTTCCATCTGGATTCATGTTCGGAACCACATATACATTGCACTGTTTCAGGAGTTGGTTGCTAGCTGGATTGGACTCATCAAGAAGTCGTTCGATGCAGCCTTCCATCCACCATTCGGCCATGGACTCGCCGGGGTGTTGTCTGGCGATAATCCAACAGTTTTTCTTTGGGTGTTCAGACTCATCCGATGAGAATTTAAGTAAGTCCATATCCTGACCATCCAGTGTCTTGCCAACTAGTTGATGCGAACAACGAGGTGACAGCTGGCTTCTGGCGACTAGGTCGGCGTGACGTTCCATTGAGTAGGGAGCGAAATAGGCGAAGTAGACCGAATCATATTCAGGCTGAAACTCGACAGTCATTTTGCCATTCTCAAGCGAAGTTGGATGACGCAACCAATTTTGGCGATCATAGGAATAACAAACACGATAGTTCTGGAAGCCGGAGGGATAGGCGGCACCGCCAGCGTTTAGAATATGCATTGTACAAGGTGTAGCTTTCACGCCACTGATCCGGAAATAGAACCATTGGTAAAATTCCGAATTAATATCCGCGCGAATTTTCAACTGGATGTCGCCGGCATGAGCGCAGCTCACAACCTCAATATTGCCTGCATCAAAATTTTGGCTTATGTGCACAATTTTCTTCTTTAGTAATAATCTACTTGGTTTTTAGTTATTTAGCGGTTGTTAGCTTACTGATATTTGTTATCATTGCCGACCCTTTTTTTTAGTAAACGAGAAATCTTATGTCGGTAATCACTGACAACCTAAATATTGGTTCCAATGAAGCCCTAATTACACCAGGGCAGCTAAAATCTGAGTTGCCTTTAGAAGGAGCGACTTTGGAATCGGTGCAGCTAGCACGTAACACCATCTTCTCAATTTTGGATCGAACCGACCCGCGCTTGTTTATTGTTGTTGGTCCCTGTTCGATCCATGACACCGAGGCCGCTATGGATTACGCGAAGCGACTTAAGAAGCTGGCTGAAAAAGTACAGGACACACTCTATATAGTGATGCGAGTCTATTTCGAGAAACCTCGAACTTCAATTGGCTGGAAAGGGCTTATCAACGATCCTTATCTCGACGACTCGTTCAAGATCGAAGATGGACTGCGCAAAGGCAGGAAGTTACTACTCGATATTGTCGAGCTAGGACTGCCAACTTCTACTGAGGCTCTAGACCCAATTTCTCCGCAGTACATGCAGGATGTAATTGCCTGGTCTGCGATTGGTGCGCGCACCACAGAATCACAGACGCACCGTGAAATGTCATCGGGACTATCTTCCGCGGTAGGGTTCAAGAACGGCACTGACGGCGGACTAACCGTAGCAGTCAATGCGATGCAGTCTGTATCTAGCCCACATCGATTTCTCGGTATCAATTCTGAAGGCCAGGTGTCAGTTGTAACTACTAAAGGCAATCCCTATGCGCATGTTGTGTTGCGTGGCGGTGGAAAAGGCCCAAACTACGATACGGTACACGTAGCGCAGTGTGAGAAAGCACTGCTCGATGGCGGCGTGAGCAGCAATGTGATGATCGATTGCAGTCACGCAAACTCGAGCAAAGATCCGGACGTGCAACCTCTAGTGTTAAAAGACATTAGCCATCAAATTCTTGAAGGCAATAAGTCGATTATCGGTGTCATGCTTGAAAGCAATATTAATCATGGCAATCAATCTATTCCAAAAGATCTGAGTGAATTGAAGTATGGGGTTTCAGTAACTGATGCATGTATGGGTTGGCAGACGACTGAACAGGCAATTCTGGGAATGGCAGAGAAATTGAAAGACGTATTGCCTGCTAGATAGCTAGCTGAATATCAGAATGGCGAGCCGGGCTGGGAAAGAAACAGCAGCTCTTCGGCTGTCGATTCTCTCCCCAGCAACTCATTGCGATGTGGATAGCGGCCGAAACGATCGATTATCGCCTTGTGCTTTATTTCAAAGTTAAAACTGTCTTCTAGGCCGGGCTGGTCGAATAAGAACAGTGCGATGTCGTGTATTTTTTCCGACTCGCTATGCATGAAAGGCATATAGAGGAACGATTTCTTAATATTGTCCAATTCCTTATCGAATTTTTTCCGAATTGCTTCCTGTGCTAATACTAATGCTAGGATATCCGTCGCGAATGCCTGCTTAGTGTCGCGAAACATATTTCGAGGGAACTGATCCAGCACTATGATTTCGGCGAGTGCATCTAGGGGATGTTCGCGCCACGCATAGAGAAGGCCTTGAGAAGCAAGACGATGAACATCACCGAACTTGACCCGAAGTAATTCATCAAATTCAAAATTTTTGATGAATCTTTGCTTCGGCTCTATGTCTTCAAACCAAAAGTGAATAATTTCAGTGGCGGCCAAGGGGTTTCCCAGAAGTTACCTGCTTACATTTCGTTATCGACAGTAATGTCTCCATTATTAGAACCTTGTGATAGGGTCTTTCACAAGGTTCAAAAAAAAGGGGCTTCGAAGAGCCCCGCCAGATGATTCAGAATTGAATTAGCGCAGTCTAGGCGCTACTAGCGTAGGCTAATTTCACAGGCTCTTGCTCTCTGCGTCCTAGAGTTAGCCATTTCTGTACGAAAGGGTTATCCAGGAGTGTCTGCATATAGGTGTGGGCGTCATGGCTGAGATCTGCCCCGTAAATGTCGAAGCAGGCAGCGATAGGCGCATACATACAGTCTGCAACTGAAAACCGTCCATACAAATAAGTACCGTTTTCGCCAAACTTGCGGCGGCAACAGCTCCAAATTGCGTCAATTCTAGCGATCTCATCTAGAAGTTCGTGGGATGGCTTGAGCTTATGTGACGCCTTACAATTCAGTGGCCATTCCTTTTTTAGATGCTGAAATTCAGAATGAAGCTCGGCGCTAGTGGACCTAGCACTTGCACGCCGTTTCGGGCTCGCGGGCCAAGCAGTGCCATTTATAAATTGCTCTGAAATATATTCGCAGATAGCTAGAGAATCCCAGACCGTAATCTCACGATGCAATAGAACGGGAACCTTCAACGAGGGTGAATAGGGACCAAGCTTTTCCGCTGTATTGTCCTGATATAGAGTAATTTGAATTTCTTCGAAATCTACGTCAAACATCTTAAGCAAGAGCCAGGGGCACATAGACCAAGAAGAATAATTTTTGTTTCCGATTACAAGCCTAAGGTCGTTCATTTTTATAACTCCGAATTATTAACTAATAGGATCACTAATAAATTGTATAAGTGGCTCATTCGCCATCCGGATTTTGTGTAAGCATTGAGGCGCTGTTGTTCCAAAGACGAACGATGACGCGGCGGTCGAAGAAATCAGATTCCAAATTCTGTGTGGAGTGCAAAGGCTTTGATTCGCCGTGGGCGACCGTCTTAATAGAAGAGTTTTGAATGCCCGCACTATTTAAAAATTTTTTCACCGAATTTGAGCGCTCTCGCGAAAGTTTAAGATTCAGTTCCGGATTACCGTTTCTATCTGCATACCCTGTGATCTCGACACTGGCGGTTGGCATCTTTTTAGCGGTCTTGATCAGGCTCGCTAACTGATCTTCGTAGTGCGTTTCTATAGCGCTGGAGCCACTGCGGAAATTTAGAGAAAGTACCGTATTATCGCAGCAGGCGGCTGTTGGCAATTGAATATTAGCGGGATAAGTTCGAATGCGGTTGAGTGACATTTCTTCTAGACGCTGTTCGGCCAACTGATATTTGGCTTGTATAGCCTGACTTTCTTCCTGCAGCGCAGCTAAACGCAGCTGACTTTGATAGAGATTTGTCTGGAGGTCACCGACCTCTGACTTGGCATGCCATCCTTCGCCGAACAAAGCACCAAATGCTACACCAACAATCAAGCCGGGAGGGCCGCCAGCGAGGCCGCCGAGAATTGCACCGCTAATTGCTCCAACGTTTTCTTCCTTCGATGTTGGGTCCTGATAATCAGCACGTTGCGAATCACCAGCCGCGGTGGCTGAAGCTACTGTAAATACGAGTGCGAGAGAGATTTGCTTAATCATTTCGATAATCCTGTGTTTAGGTGGAACGAATATTGGGTTAATGAAGTCTAAGGTTCTATGTGCGTGGTTTTGGAACGTCCAGAAGCTCTAGCCAAGTGGGCGCCGGTGATTGTATTAAACAGAACAGTTATAGCTCCCGCAGGCTCGGAAAAAGGCCATGTAGTGATTAAATATGGCAGAATTATGGCAATCAGCCCAGAGGTAGAATTGTTGCTCTGTTTAATTAGACAATTCCGGTATAGTCGCCCTAAATCCTTTACCTACAATGACTTACAGATATTGAGAGCAAAATGAGTAGACGTATAGCTATCGTCGAGGACGAAGCTGCAATTCGAGAGAACTATGCGGATGTGCTGCGCAAGCAAGGCTACGAGGTACAGACCTTCGCGAATCGTAAAGATGCGATGTCTGCATTTGATATTCGCCTTCCGAGTCTAGCGATAATCGATATCGGCCTCGAGAACGAAATAGATGGCGGTTTTACTCTATGTCAGGCACTTAGATCGCTCTCAGAAACATTGCCTATTATTTTCCTTACGGCGCGTGATAATGATTTTGATACGGTTAGTGGACTACGAATGGGCGCGGACGACTATCTAACAAAGGATATTAGTCTGCCGCATCTAACTGCTAGAATTGCTGCTCTATTTCGTCGTCTAGATGTCATCGATCAGCCCCCTTCGCCGGAAAGTTTGTTGCATAGAGGAAAGCTTTCGCTGGATATTAGTCGTCTTACTATTCAGTGGGACGGAAAGCCAGTTGCACTTACGGTAACAGAGTTTTGGATGGTTCATGCATTAGCCAAATTCCCAGGCCATGTGAAAAGTCGCCAGGTACTAATGCAAGAATCAAAAATATTCGTTGATGGCAGCACAATCACATCGCACGTAAAAAGAATTCGAAAAAAGTTCATGCTGATAGATGAAGAGTTCGACTGCATCGAAACTGTATATGGAATGGGCTACCGCTGGAATATCACACCTGAAGCGGCAGCTTAATAAATTATGAGCCTTTCATTTAGAAACCCATTTGGGATTCGATTCAAGCTGGTATTTCTTTCCAGCTTTCTGTTGGTCATACCTTGGCTTGGCTATCAATATATTCTTGAGATGGAACAAGTGCTCAGACGTGGGCAGGAACAAATTGTTCTCGGTACTGCACAAGCTTTAGCAACAGCATTGAATGAACGTCCTGAACTCTTCGACGAGGGGAGCTATTCACCGGCGAGGCGCAGCGAGGATCTTTACGTCTATCCGATCTTCTCCGCGCTCGCACTGGACGATGGTTCGCTGACTGATTGGGACGAATATCAGCAATATGAAGTTAAGTTTGATGACAAGGATCAGCTGCGCACCCAGTTAACTCCGCCTCGCTACTACAGCCAAGAAGACACCCTAAGTTTTCGTAACATGGTGGGAGAACACAATGGTTCGCTGTATGCCTATTTTAAAGTCGTAGATGATGAAATTGTCTATCGTAGTCGCAATGCACTTAGCGTGCATCGTAGCGACTTCTTAGAAATTACGATGCTCTCGAAAGAAGGAAATGAGATTAATCGTTATGTCATAGCTCCTTATGAGCCAGAGTTTCTCTATCCGTTTCAGGTCGCAGATGGCTATAGCAATCCGGTGCATGAAGAAAGAATCAGTGGCCAGTGGTACGAATCTAATGAGGGCTATGAAATCGAGCTACAGATTCCCATGGACATGTTGGGAGATCGACTTGGCTTCGCGATCTTTGATGTAGACGATGAGAGTAATCGTTACGTGAAAACTGCAGTGGCGACCTATCAGGTGGCTGATGCCAGGCGGCTTGGATCCCTACGTCTACCCACGCCTGAGATCGATAGGATCGTAGCTGGAATGGGACACAACAACTCGCGTATTCAGGTTGTGGATAGAAATGGCAGGGTACTTCAATCGGTGGGTGATATTCAGTCAGCAACCGGGCTATTGCTTAGCTCGGCACCTGACGAGACTCCTATCAATAAGTATTGGCTCTATGTGCAGAATAAGATTTTGAACCCACTCTATTATCAATTTTTAACCAAGCCTAGTAACAATTTTATTGATGAGCTGTATTCAGATGTGACACGGGAGGGAGCACATATTAATGCGGCGCTTGAGGGCCAGGCCACAACCCAGTTTCGTATACTCGCGGATTCCAACACGCGCCTCTTAGAGGCGGCACATCCAATACTGGCTAACGGTGAGATCATGGGTGCGGTGGTGGTCGATCAAAATATGAATGGCCTCAGAACATTCCGAAACCAAGCAATGGAGATGTTGTTCAATACTATGCTCGCGGTGATGCTGATCGTAACGCTCGGGCTATTCTTCTCCGCATCGAGAATCTCTTCGCGCATACGTGCATTGAGAAATCAGGCTGAAGGCATTATCGGCGAGACAGGCAGGATACAAAACACAATCGTCGCGACCCGGAATTCTGATGAAATCGGCGATTTGTCGCGCAGCTTTTCCACTATAGTTGAGCGGTTAACTCAATACACTGACTATCTGGAGAATATGTCTTCCCGATTGTCTCATGAACTACGTACGCCAGTAATCGTAGTGCGCTCCTCTCTCGAGAACCTTGGTCTTACTGCGCCTAACCACGAGTCCGCGGTCTACATTGAGCGCGCTGAAGAAGGCATTAGGCGTCTCAACCTAATTCTCACTAACATGAGCGAGGCGACAAGGTTGGAGCAGATGCTACAAACATCTGAGAAGGAGAAGATAGAGTTAAGTAAGGTGCTTCCCGGATGCGTGGAGGGATACAAGCTCGCCTATCCCGAGACTCGATTCGAGCTCGATATTAGCCCGAGAGCAATCTTTATTGACGGCGTGCCAGAATACATAGCACAATTGTTAGACAAGCTAATCGCGAATGCCGTTGAATTCTCTTACGAGGACGAGTCGATCACGGTATTCAGTTGCGCACTGCGTGATCACGCAATAATCAAGGTATCTAACGCAGGACCGTATCTGCCAGAAGAAATGAAGGGCAGACTCTTTGAATCGATGATCTCCGTGCGACCGCAAGAGAAACAAGATCAACCGCATTTGGGGATGGGTTTGCATATCGCTAGGCTAATCACCGAATTTCATGGCGGGCAAATTCGAGCAGAAAATAGGCAGGACAGGGAAGGCGCAGTAATAACGGTTGTTATTCCACTTTTCTATCGCTGACTCCTGGCAGCTGATTGCTCTACTGTAACTTTGAAGAGTCACTGCGAGCAGCTTATCTAATCCCCAGTGTAGTATTTTTTCGCATTTTCTTTAACAACTTGAGAATCAGTTGACCAGGCATGGCAGGTATTCAATACAACGGGCCGCTTGTCACTAGTGCCGACATCGGAATCTGCCCTGTTTTTCCTGTGCCTGAGTAGTGGCCAGATTGTTTGCATTGCAACCGTTGCCATTGGAAACAGTAGTTCGGTCAGATGCGTACAGCCATGTACTCCGCCTACCTTCATCCGTATAGCCTTGCGCCACCCCGCCCCCATCTTTATGCCTATAACTGACTTATAGGCAGAAGTTATACTGGGACACATCGCGAATGGACTGTGTTTAGTTACTGCTACGACATCTTGAATCACAAAATTGTCGTC
This sequence comes from uncultured Pseudomonadales bacterium, assembly GCA_949430125.1. Taxonomy (GTDB): domain Bacteria; phylum Pseudomonadota; class Gammaproteobacteria; order Pseudomonadales; family Pseudohongiellaceae; genus UBA9145. Next base: position 776 of record CASQMQ010000015.1, on the reverse strand, counting down.
TATGGTCACTCTGAGCAGCATTTCATGTAGTGGCTCACCTATGGGGACTTCTCCTCTCCAGTTATTGCTGAATTGATAAGTCTTCTTATCGGTCATGTGTGCTTCGATGTCCCAAAGTCCATCTTCACGCTCGTAACCTCGATAGTCGATGGCGCGTGTATGTGCGTGTTTTCGGGCGGTAGGTTCTGGCAATGGCATAATAGGGCCTTGGTTCTTTAGCGGAAATAGTAGTTCGCAATTAATGCTTTCAGAGTAGTTGCAGTGGTTCGTGACCGACTGTCTGCGAAGTAACAGTATAACTCAAGACGGAATTTTTGTGTGCTCTGCTCCATCATTTGGGGCATAATGCGGGCTAGATTATTCAGGAGATACAAAATGACTACAGCAAGTGCACGCCATATCCTTGTCGAGACAGAAGACAAATGTAACGCATTGAAAGATAAAATAAATGCGGGTGAAGATTTCGCAGATGTAGCGAAAGAACATTCCAGCTGTCCTTCAAAAGCACAGGGCGGTGACCTAGGCCAATTTGGCCCAGGAATGATGGTAAAAGAATTTGATGAAGTTGTGTTTAGCGCCCCAGTGAGTTCTTTACAGGGGCCTGTGAAAACGCAATTCGGTTATCACCTCTTGGAAGTAACCAGTCGCGAAGACTAAACTTTTGCAAATCCTATCTATGGCATTCTTCAAGATAGGAATTGATACGAAGAGTGGCTTAGCTTGCGAGACAGTGATCTTCATTAAGTAATCTAAGGCTAAGTTGCCACTCTAATGAC
>CASQMQ010000014.1 GCA_949430125.1 uncultured Pseudomonadales bacterium | reverse complement strand
GAGCTAAGCTGAAGGCCAATGGAGCAGCAGATGGATAATGCCACTAGTCTCAATACCAGTATACAGGAGAGAGAAGCGATGCAGAGGCTGTGGCCACAATTGCCTAAATTTGGTGTGTTTCAGCTCAAGTTATATATCGATGTTTTTAGAGACTTTTAGCTTAGCGCAGTTTCTCTGGGGCATTTATCATTGATCTCATCCAACAGAATGAAGGGCCTGATAGCTACTTTGGAAAAGTACTTCGTTTTGGTCAGAAAACGGAGAGGGCGATCAATCTGTTCAATCAGTTCTGCGCTCAGGAAAGAGGGGAGCGCTCAATCGATAGCATCATCGATGATGTTGAGGAAAGGTTTAGACGTTAAGCTCATGAGAAGGTGGTCTTGCTAGAGCTTGTATTTCTGTCGTAATTGAGGAATGAGTCCTTTGAATTTTACTAATTGATCGGTTATTGTCTTGGATGCTAGCCCCCGAACTTCAGGAAACTCTTTTGCCAAATCCACTTTTCCTTTTTACCGTACAGATTGTTGCGATGCTTTCAGTACTTCTCTTAGCGGCGGGTTACTTGAAGGCAGAGCCGCGCGCGGGAAGTGCTAGGATATTTACCCTGATGGCGGTATTCATAATTTTCTATCTGCTCAACGGAATGGCAGGCCAACATATCGACCCGCAGTTTCAGCTAGACCTAAGTTCATGGCAATTGATCATACAGATTGGTATGGATGCGATTCCGGGACTGTTCATGATCTATTGCTTCTTGATCTTTCAGGAGCAGCAGAATTTTCCAATCTTACTAGTTGTGGCATTTGCTACTCAAGTAGTGCTCGATTCCATTCTTTCAGGTATGTCTCTTTACTCGAGCGCTGGCATCGGCTCGGGTTTGCTAGCTTTTCTAAGAACTTGCATGGATGTCATGACGTTGGCTTTTGTTGCTTCCGCTATGTATTGGACTCTCAAAGGTTGGAGGGCAGATTTGGTAGATGATCGTAGAATTCTGCGTTGGTTTATCATTGGCGTACAGGGAGCGCTTATATTTAGCGTCTTGTTCGCTGAAAACTTTCTACTTGATGTTGGGTTGAGCAGCTATGCTACTGCTCAGGTAATCATTGTAAGTTTGATAGCGTTTTTAGCTATGGGTATGTTGCTGGTGGCGATGCGTTTTGATTATGTATCGCTTAGCAATGTGATTCGCAAGGTCACAGAACTGACAGAGGAAGCGGAGGCAGAAAATAAGGCGCCGTTTGATGAAGACAGTTTCAATAAAGTATTTAAAGAAGGAAAGCTGTACCGCGAAGCTGGCCTAACAATCTCGATGCTGGCAAAGAAATTGAATCTACCCGAGTACAGATTACGCGCATTTATTCACAAGAAATTAGGCTATAGAAACTTTAATGCGATGCTGCATAAATACCGCATCGAAGACGCTAGTGAAGCGTTAGCAGACAAGGATAAGCCTAATGTGCCAGTGCTTACGATAGCCCTTTCAGTTGGTTATCAATCGATCACTCCATTCAATAATGCTTTTCGCCAGCTTATGGGCGTGACTCCCTCAGAATACCGAAAACGCGAAATTGCTGCCGAATCCTAAGCCATGAGATTTGCCCCGTCTTGATGTATTCGACATTATTGCAGTGGACTCTGAGCGTAAGGATGTTTATCATTTCGGTAAAATGATATTCAGAACACTATTCTGGGAAGCAAGGGGTCCATCGGCGTGATAAATGAGTTATTACTGCAATTTGCTCAATATTTGGAAGCGCAGGATTACAGCCAAATGTTGGTTTCGGGCTATTACAGTTGGAACTGGCTTGAAGCAACTCACGTTCTCACATTGATGATGAGTATTGGCTCTCTCTTCATTATTGATTTTCGCATGCTTGGTTGGGTGCTGCCTGACGTCTCAGCAACAGCGATTGCTGATAGATTGCATAAACCAATGATCATCGGCTTTTCCATCATGTTTATCACCGGGATATTGCTAGTGTATGCGAAGCCCGTCGAAAACGTTCAGAGTCTTTGGTTTCGCATTAAAATGATACTGTTGGTATTGGCTTTTATAAATGCTTGGGTTTTTAATTCGAGGATGAGGGCGGCAGACGGCACTTGGGATTCGGCTCGTGTTGCACCGAAGCCATTGCGAACAGGAGCGATCATATCTCTTTGTCTTTGGTGCGGTGTTGTTGCTATGGGCCGCTTTATTCCTTACGACTGGGTAGATTGTCCGAAAGTAAGTAACACTGCACTTCTCTGGGCTTCAGGTTGTGTAGAACAACTAAACGCTCTGTAGAGAGCTAGTCGAATAAAATTCGGAGTTTTAGATGTTAAGTAGTTTTTTGAGTAATTATAGGAACGTAGCGAGCTTAGCATTCATTGTGCTGGCTGTTGTGTTGGTAGAATTCTTCGAAGTAAGGGCAGCAATCTATCCGAGTTTACTGCCATTCTTCGAATGGCTGAAATATTCCTCTTGGATTGGCTATTTGGGGATAACCTACGGATCAGTGTATGCAACTGTCCAAGCTGGACATCTGATTTCCATGGCGATAATCGGCGGAACGGTATTGGTTACTGACCTGCGATTGCTTGGAGTGCTCCTTAAAAATATCCCGTCTGAGACTATCACTAAGGGGACTCACCAGTGTTTCAAGTATAGCTTGAGCGTATCAATTGCTACTGGTATCTTCTGCGCAGCTGGCGTGGCCGATAAGGTTTATTACATGCCAGTGTTCTGGATTAAAATGCTAGCCTTGCTCGCAGGCTCCGGTTTCATGTTCTTCATCAAGCAACCGTTGTTGAATAGTCGTCCACATAGTGAGATAGGTCCATGGACGCTGAGAATGCTAGCAGTGGCATCGATATTTATTTGGTTTACAGTCGCCGCTACTGGTCGCTGGATAGGATTCAGTTAAGAGAAAGCTCGGCTTAATTGTTAGGAGTAGGTATGAACGATAGTAAGTGGGATGATAGAACAATCGCGGCGGCGAGTTCCTCTGTGATTATAATAGGTGCCTTGCTGTACTATTGGGCAGGCGAGGTGCAGTCGACCATAGAATTATTGGAGCTGGCCTATGGCTCACTCAAATTTTTTAACAATCCGATGGTTTTCTAAAGTGCTGCCGAATTTGTTCGCAGCCTTGTTTTGTTTTCGGCGCACTGAGGATCACAAAAAAATAAAAAAGGGATAGCTAAGACTAGCTATCCCTTTTTTTATGCAGCTACTATTTTAGCGGTGAGTAGTCAGTCGCCGTCATATAACGCCGCTCTACACCTGCCAATATAGGCCCATTCGCATTGGAGGCATCAGAGACCGCTTTCCACTCTGGATCTTGCCCGAATGCTTGCCACGAAGCGTTAGCAGCTTCCTGACTTGCGTGTTCTAGCACGTATATAAGCGTGTCATCCGCATCTTCTTCGCTAGTGGGCGACCAGAAACCGACTATTTTCATACCATTATTTTCGAATATACGAATAGTGTGGTCGCGGAAACGAGCATGAAGATTTTCCAAATTGCCTGGTGTCGCCGTATAGATCCTAAGCTCAAACACCTTGCCGGTCTCCTGCGCGGACGAACTGGCGAAGATTCCGGCACTTAAGCCAATTATCAATGATAGCAGGGAAAAACCTACTGTTTTGCTGATTTTGCTCACATTACTCTCCTAGTATCGGTCATTTTTAGTAATCCGAACGAGTATAATCAAGCGTATTGTAAATAGCGACACTACTAGATGATGGAACTTCTGGGTCCTGAGACGAGTCGCTATTCAATACAAATATAGCCTGATATCCTGCCTATAGCTTTAAGAGTTGAGCCGAGAACTACGATGATGAAGCGATCTACCGCAGCCTTGCTTATTTTTCTCGTAAGCCCGCTTGGGTCAGTTTACGGACAGTCTAAATCATCTTTGGATTCCCTAGATGAATTAGCGCTCTCTCGCGCATTGTTAAATGACCAGCAAGACCGCTTCGGGTCCTTGGATTCGCGTCTTATCGAGCCGCTCGAGCAACTTGCCGATGCGCTGATGCAGCTAAATCAATTTGATGAGGCGCACACCATGCTCGACCGAGCCATGCAAATAGTTCGTGTAGAGGATGGGCTATATACCGAAATTCAACGCCCCCTACTTGAAAAGAAAATCGAAAACTTTGCCAATCGAGGAGATTGGGACAGCGCTAGAGAAAATATGGAGCATTTGCTCTGGCTCTATACTAATAAGAGCTCTACAAATCGATCAGGTATTGATCGCCGATCTTCTGGAATTGTCGCGATGGCACCTGCGTGCTGTGGCAGAAGATAATAATGCATGGCAGGGCTTCCATTTTAGACAATCCTCTCGGATTCGATGGCTCGCGACTTGGCGTGGCTGAGACTCTTTGGGGTAAGACAGACGAGCGGCTCGTTCCAATAATTTACGAACAGCTGCGTCAGTTTCATCTTCAGACGGTTGCGCTGAGGCGTGGAGGGTCAACCAGCTATTCGCTCAGACAGGTCGCACCAGGCTCGGGTATCATCCGTGATCGTTCGGACGTAAATGAGAGTTTTTACCTGACGGGGATGGGCTTGCTCAACAACATTTTTTTGATTTATGCCGAGAGTGAGTCGCCGGACCCGGAAGCCATAGCGATGACGAATGTGTACCTCGCCGATTGGCATATTCTTTTTAACGATCCGCAGGCCGCGACAGAAACCTACCGTCAGGCGTATCAAGAATTATTAGCGTCCGGTGTGGATGCTACACTGGCGAATGAATTCTTTAGTCAGCCAATGGTGATACCAGATACAGAATTTTACGCGAAGTGTGGAGGCCGGGGTCGCCGCGCAACGTAACAGGATGGTGACGGTAGGCGAAGGAAATTCCGATGCTTATTTGTCCTTCAGTGAATGGTCTGCGGCTCTGCCGAATGTGCGCAGCCCAATCCCTGGTAATACTACTGATAGTGAAGCCGCAAATTCAAATTTCGCCCTGTTTTCCTTCAGTCTTGCGGGAGTGAATAAGGTGTCTCGCTGGTACAGCCATCGATTTACCAGTACGGTGAGCATGATCCAGCAGGCAGAGCTTCTCGCGCATTATTTGCAGTCTCCTTCTGAAGAGAGCCGGTTGCTTGAGAAGTTGAACAGCTTGACCTTTCGGCCGAAGTTGGTCGACGGAAGGCCGCAGCAGGCGACGGGTCGATTAAAATACCATTTCGCTAACGGCCCGAGCACCTCATTGGGGGCGCCTTAGTCGGCCCCTATCGCTCGTATCAATTTGCATACAGTATTGCTGCCTGCCATCGAATGGATGTTAGTCCAAGAAACTTTGATTCATTGTTTCTGATGGCATCTCTGTGCAAGGCTTTCCAGTAGCCTTGGCGGGGATTCCGACAACGGTAGTGTGTGGCTCAACATTGGTTAGCACAACGCTGCCAGCGCCAATCTTTGCCCCGATACCAATTTCAATGTTACCAAGCACCGTTGCTCCTGCTGAAATCAATACACCTGATCGAATCTTAGGGTGTCGATCGCCTTTCTCATTACCAGTGCCGCCCAGAGTGACCTGCTGGAGAATCGAAACATTATCCTCAATGACAGTAGTTTCGCCAATTACGATGCCGGTCGCGTGGTCGAACATGACACCGCGGCCAATTTTGCAGGCAGGATGAATATCAACTCCGAATACTTCGGAATTTTGACTCTGCATAAACAGCGCGAGCTCCTTGCGATTGTTCAGCCAAAGGAAATGCGCTAGGCGATGAACCTGAATTGATTGAAATCCTTTCATATAGATAATGACAGCTAGGTGTGTGCTCACTGCGGCGTCGCGCTCAAATACCGCCTTAATATCACACAAAGCGTCCTCGAATAATGTTTGGCGATTCACTGAATGCTTTGTCAAACAACTCTCGAACAGTCGTCGCCGGCATTACATCGTCGGATAGTTTATTAGCGAGAATGAAGCTGAGGGCGGATTGCAGGCTGTTGTGATTTAGAATGCAGGCGGAGACATAACTTGCTAGAAGGGGCTCCTGCTGTATGACCTGCTGGGCCTCTGATTTGAGTTGCTGCCAGAGTTCTTGGGGCATAGTCTAGTTTCCTAGATCATGTGAAGAATGGTGATTATAAGGTTTGCGTGCTTCGATACAACTAATTGGGCGCAGCTACCGATAGCGCTATGCTAATTTTGGGATGAAATCTCGGCGATCAAGTCTGGCGGTAAGTTGAGAAGAGGCGGCGAGTTCTCAGCTTGTGTTGTTGTGCGGATTGCGTGTCTGCTAGGGCAAGTTCAATGTGTTTGCTCAGTCAAGACACGCTCACCTTTCCTGAAGGCTATCATCAGAGCCTTGTGGGCGAGAATATTGATGAGCCTTGGTATTCCTTTCGAACCATGAAAAAGCAAGATCAATGGCTTTTCCAGCAAACAGGTTCGAGCCACTGTATCCCGCTTTGATGAGTCGATAATCTAGGTAGGCTTCAACGTCACCCCTTTCTAGGCTGGCTAACTGATAGGAATACGCTTAAGTCACGATTCAATTCGCGTAATGCCGGTCGCTGCAATAGCTCACCTAATTCCAGTTGGCCAAAGAGAATTATTTGCAGTGGTATGGGTGCCGTCGGAGCCTTTTTTGATTGCAGTTAAGAGGCGAATTGCTTCTAGAGATTCCTCTGTCATCGCCTGTGCTTCGGCTATGAAAAATACCGCAGTCATTTCCAATGCGGATAGGCGAATTAGTTCTTCGCCGATTACCTTTAAAAGCTCGTAGTCTAGGAGTCGAACTGAGTCTTAATTCTTCGGCGATTGCATACATGATGTTTTCTTCGTCTAAGAGTGGATTGGGAATAAAGGCCGTTACATATCTGTTCTCAAGTACTTCGAGGGCAGAGAACATCTTTCGGCAGAGCATTGTCGTGCCAGTTCCTGCCTCACCTGTAATTTTCGTGATGTTACTTTCATCTTGAAGCGCTTCGGCCACGAAATCAAAAGCCTGTTGGTGGCTAGGCAGCTTCAAGAAGTACCGCGTATTTGGAGTCAGCGTAAATAGATAGTGGGCTATGCCAAAATGTTGTATACACATAGTGATCTCAAGATTTGAGTTAGGAGTGTCAGCCTAGAGGAGATCGCGTTAATAGATAAAACTTTTAAGTAACCCGTCAATATAATGTAAAAAAATCCCAGCGCATTATCGTGCTGCTATTTCGGGCGTAAATTTATTTGCTACAATTTAGCGCTGACGCGGCCTAGCCGGTGCGTCGGAGCTAATTTAAACTAGTTAAGGGCTAAGAATAGTACTACTATTGATTGATGCGCATGATCGAAGAAAAAATAATAGTAGTAGGATATGTAGGCTGGACTAAGCTGTTATTACTGCTGCTGCTTCTTGGTTTTCAATTCATGACTTCACAGGCGCAGGATCAGGGTTCTGTCCAGCTGTCTCAGCAAGACCAAGAGGTGAGTCAATATCAGCACTGGTTAGAGCTGAAGGCCGCTGATCAAGGCTTCGCTGACCGCTCCGTGGAGATTGGCAGAACAGGTGCGTTTCTCGAATTCCTAGGGCAGGGGTCTACAGTCTTCCGGGACGGTCCAGTCGACGCCCTCGAGCTGTACAGTTCTGAAATCTTCCAAAACAACGTGAATGAGATTAGTTGGGAGGCGCACTATGTAGATGTTTCCCGTGCTGGGGATCTTGGGCTGACGGCAGGTCCGCTGAATTTTCTGGCGGATGAATCAACTAGTCAATTCGGACACCTTATTTCGATTTGGCAAAGGCAAGAGGACCGCTGGGTATTGATGGCAGATATTGTGGCCAGCATTCCAGGTTTCTTGAGTTTGGAAGTTGAGCCAAATTTCGATGACACTAGTCCAGTGTTGGAAGAAACTGCTCATCCTGTCATGGCTACTGCAGAAACTAACAACATGCAGTTGCTTATCGATCGCGACAATTTATTTGGGCAATCAATAAATTTTCGCGGTGGGCAACGCGCGCTACTGCGCTACGGATTGGAAAATACACGTGTCTATCTGCCAGGTATGGCTCCTGCTGTAGGAGCCGATTCTGCAAGCTCAGTTTATGGTGCGTTCCTAGACAATCAATTATCTACTACGAATCAGATTAACCTCACTCACATAGGAGGGTTTCTGTCTGCATCCAAGGAATTAGGTTATACCTACGGCACTATGGAAACTCTAGAGGATGATTCACAACAGAGTTTTCGAACGAGCTATATGCGATTGTGGCGCTTCACTACAAGCAACGAATGGAAGATTGCTGTAGAAGTGCTAAGCCCCTATTAGACAGTGCGCGTTAATTACTCACTTCAATCACGCGCTCGCCAAAGCGCTGTGTGATTCCCAGATGGTTTCTTATCTCTATCTCTAATTTATGAGAACCGTTGTCCAATTGATTGGTATCGAAGCTATAGTCATAGCCGATGTTGGGGCTGTTAGGGTCGCTCTGTACCTGCATGACTTCGACAACATCTGCGCGGTTTCGTCCATAATCGACTCGGCCTATAGCTTCGCTGTCGATGAGTAGTGTAATGTTTTCAATGCCGATGTCCTCATTGAAGGCCCATCCATTCACATTGACTATCCCGCTTAACTCGGCGCCTCGCAAGGGAGTATCAATCCAAGCGATAGCGGGAAATGGGCAGGCTGATTTTTGGATTTGCTCGAGATTATCAGTGCTGTGTAGTGCAACTCCTCGATAAAAACTAAATCGTTTGTCGCCATTGAATAGATTCAATTTACCGAGATGAGTCATTCTGTCAGTTCTGGCACAGAGATTCGTGAGCAGATCGTGCTTTGCCGCTGTGTCCAATGTGCTGTCCTCTGCTATAAAGAGATATTCGCTGGCTGCAACAGGCTCTAAGCCAACTCTGTCCTTCTGCCAGATTTGATACTGGGTTATACGACCATCACGGACTGCTTTTTCCTCATCTAGTGTAAACCCCTGGCGTGTTAATCCGGCAAATTCGACCTGTGCGAGCGTGTAGTAATTATCGGTTAAAAGTAGCGGTGATTCTGCAAATTCCCGTTGTAAAAGTTCATCTACATGGCTGCTAAATTGTGTCCAGCCCGCCATTTTATTAGATAGTACGCCCACTCCAATAAGCGGTTGGAGCTGTAATTGAAAAGCCTGAGAACCGACACCGAGTAGGGCCGTTAGGGTGCCAAGAAAGCCGATAACTGGTATGGCGATGACTAGTCGGTGAGCCGTAGGTGCTGTAAAATATGCGCCGAGTAAACTCGCGGCGCTTCGCAGTGCAAAGGGTAGGTAAATGAACAGGGGGAAGTATCCGGAAAGAGGCCAGTGAATAGACGTGCTTGTCGCATCCGTCCATGGAGCAAGCAGCAAATAGACTAGGATATTGACCAGCGAAAAAGTGAGTAGCAATGCGGCACTGCGATCGCCATGACTGGCCTTTTGGTACATCAAGTATATCGTGTAGCCGAATAGTAGATATAGCCCAGGTGTAACCAAGCCTGCTTGCTTGAAGAGGTGCAGCAGACCGGAAGCCTGAAATTCCCACGGGTGTCTATCTACGAAGTAAAAGCTCGCGCTGCTCAGGTGGTTACTTAGATTGAACCAAAGGATGGGTATCAGTCCAACGGACGCAATAAGAATGCATAGCCATAGTCGCGGGTTCTTCCATTGACTTCGCGCCGTCGTAAAGTACGTCAGAAAAATTATGGCGGCGGCTGGATATAGGAAGAAACGGTAGTGCGTGCACAGACCTAGCGCCACAAACCAGCCGGTAAGAGCCCAGTATAATAATTGATCTGTGCGCAGCGCTCGCTCGAAAAAGCCGATTGCCAAGAGGCCAAAGAAAACCAGAGGAACGTCTGGTACAGCCAGAAGGCCAAGGAAGCCAGCAAGTGGTAGGCACAAACTTAGCGCCGCTGACTCTACGGCATGCGTGGGGTTTGTGATTGGCTTTGCAATCCAATACACGAGCAGCGGCAGTGAACTCCCGATTAAGACAAATAGGCTTCGTGCCGCGAGAGTATTGTATGAGTCCAGAGCAGAGCCTAAACCGATAAGCAATGCTGTCATGAAGGGCAGGTCGCTGTACGCGGCAGCGGGATTCGCTGATGCCTGCCAGTAAAAAACTTCGTCGCTGTATAAGTCGAGAGCGGCAGCTAGAAAAATCTTGATTAGCAGAAGAAACACAATCCCGCTCACGAGAAACTTCTGGACAGGGAGTCGGGCACCCTGTTGCACTGAGTCCTGCAAGCTTTTTCTCCTAAACTATCTGCACAGCCGGGATGAGGTTCTTGGGCACCATCTTGCTTGAGAGTCTCTTCAGATTAACAATGAAGACAACCAAGATGGTAAGCATGCTCACTATCCATATTGAGGAGAATAGGGGGTTTACTGAGAAAGTGCCAATCTGATAAATAACCGTAGCGGTGATGTAGGCGAGACCGGTGCTCCAGCCGAATACCAACAACATCCAGTGCCAGCCCGCTTCTTTAGTAATCGCGCCGAGCACTGCTACGCAGGGAGCATAGAGTAAGATAAAAACCAGATAGCAGAATGCGGCAAATGGGCCGGAGAAGAGAGCGGCCATATTGGTAAGCGTCGAGGATTCAATTTCCTGTTCGTTGGCTACGACATCGAGGTCGCTGACATCGCCAATTGATATGCCTAAGGGGTCGGTCAGGCTCGAGCTCAGCGCTACTAGCTCTGTACCAATCGAGGTGAAGGCTTCGCGAACAGTAGCGATGAGGTCGGGCGGCGAGCCATCATATGCATCCGCGTTTGATTCGCTATAAAGTGCGTCGAGAGTTCCGACGATCGCCTCTTTGGCAAACATGCCGGTAAACAGGCCTACTGTTGCGGGCCAATTGTCTTCTTCTATGCCTAGTGGTGCGAATGCAGGGGTAATCGACTTACCTATCACGCTAAGCACAGAGTTTTCTGAATCTTCATTGCCAAAAGATAAGTCTGTGCTTATAGAGTTCAGAAAGCTCAACCCAATCACCACGACTACGATCGTCTTTCCCGCGCGAAGAATGAAAGACTTCAACCGAAACCAGGTCGTGAACAGGATATTGCGTGCGATTGGAACATGATAGGCAGGCATTTCTTGAAACGAAGGAGTTATCTCATCGGTAAAGAGTTGTTTGCGAAATATCCATCCGGTAAATATCGCTAGTGCAATGCCTAACAGATACAGGCCGAATACGATGTTCTGCCCGTTCTCCTGAAAGAATGCGGCGGCGAAGAGCGCGTAGACCGTCAGTCGTGCACCACAACTCATGAATGGAGCCATAGCTATAGTCATCAGCCGGTCGCTGTCTCTTCCCAGACTTCGCGCTGCCATAACTGCAGGCACGTTACAGCCGAAGCCGACGATCAATGGCACGAAGGCGTTACCGGGCAAGCCAATACCGCTCATCGCTCTATCGATCACGAAGGCGGCACGGGACATATAACCTGAGTCTTCCAGCACTGAGAGGCAGAGATAGAGAAATCCAATGACTGGTATAAACGTTGCAACCAGCGTTATGCCACCGCCGACGCCTTGGGCAAGTAGCGTGACTATCACCTCATGTGCGGAGACTTCGCGTAGTATCCAAGTCGTTCCATCAACTAGTACTGCATTGAACAATATATCGAAGAAATCGATGAACACTGCACCAAAATTCACGGCGATGGTGAAGATCATGTAGATCATTAATAGAAAGAAGGGTATGCCTAGCCATCTATTTACAACAACCGCGTCGATACGCTCTGACAGGCTATGGTGAGTAGGCGAAACTTCGACAACCCCATTGATGAGTTGGCGTGATTGATGGTAACGCTGAAGTATCTTTTCTTCATTGGCAGTGCCAGTGCCAGCAGATGATCGTTGTATTTCCTGATTGTTAGCTATTTCTGGAGCACTATTAATCTTTTTGATCAGTGCGCTAAGCAGCTCATCGATGCCTCGCTTCCGTGATGCGATCATCTCAATCACTGGTAGTTGGAGTTTATCGGCCAGTTTTTTTGCACTGACGGTTATGCCTTGCTGTTGGGCCACATCGAGCATGTTCATAACAAGGAGCACTGGGACGCCGCGATCCATCAATTGCTGTGTCAACACCAGACTTCTTTCGAGGTTGGTGGCATCAACGATGTTGATAATAAGGCCTATATCGCTTTGTTCCAAATAATCTTTGGCAATCTTCTCATCTATCCCGCTGTAGTCTTGTTCTAAGGAATATATGCCGGGCAGGTCGACCAGCTCGATCGACTCATTTTCGAGCTCAAAATAACCAAATTTCTTCTCTACCGTTACGCCCGGCCAGTTGCCGACTTTTTGGTTGGCTCCGGTAAGCACGTTGAAGAGGGTTGTCTTCCCGCAATTGGGATTGCCGATAAGTGCGATTTTCTGCATATGCTATTGAATATCCACGGTGATGATTGCTGCTTCGGATTTGCGAATACTGATAAAGCTACCACCAACTTTTACCTGAATGGGGTCGCCTAGAGGGGCGAAGCGCAGTAATTTCAGTATCGAGCCAGGAATGATACCCAAGGAATAAAGGCGGCTCTTGAGTTCTGCTGGCTCAGAGGCTATTTCAAGTACGACGCAATGGTCGCCGCTCTTGGCAGTGGAGAGGGTTGTGCACGGCATGATTTGATTTCTACTCTGTTAAAACAATAACTTACGTAACTGAGATGATCATGTTAAGTGCAGCTAAATTAACAGATATGAATGTAGTTGACAATCATTCTCATTATCATTTAAAGTGTCAGTTGAACTAAGGATTAGCCATGTACGTGTGTGTTTGCAGACAGATTACCGATAACCAGATTCGCGATCTTTGTCGTGATGGTGCGAGTAATATGAATGACCTGCGTGCGAAGCTCGGTGTTGCTAGCGAATGCGGTAAATGCGGCAAACTTGCTCAGACAATTGTCAAAGAATTCCATAAGATAGGTTCTTATACGAACGCAGCCTAGGCTGTCCTCCTGTTCGTATATTAGTTTCGTTATCCCCCCCCCCTTAATTTTCGATCAATTGCTCTATATCGAAGAGTCCTCTAGCTCCATTTTTTTGGCGATGGGAATGGGATTGCTTATCATTTAGTTTTATCATTTATATCAATAACTTACAGCAATTTTGCTTGACTTTTTCTAGCCCAAAAGCGAAGCTTGCCCGAATTCAATTAAGTCATTTTAAAACAGTCATTAGGGGACTATTTATGAAGTCGGACGCTACTGTAATCAAGCATCTGAACAAAGCGCTTGGCAATGAGCTCATCGCTATTAATCAGTACTTCCTCCACTCACGTATGTATCAGGATTGGGGGCTGGAGAAATTGGCTGCGAAAGAATACGAGGAGTCTATTGACGAAATGAAGCACGCAGACTTGCTCATGCAGCGCATACTATTTCTGGAAGGACTTCCGAACGTACAAAACCTAGGTAAATTGATGATCGGTGAGAACACCAAGGAAATGTTGGAGTGCGATCTCAAGTTAGAGTTTATCGCTTGCCCAGACCTTAAAGAGGGCATAGCCTATTGTGAATCTATCAGTGACTTCGTGAGCCGTGATTTGTTGAGTGAAATTCTAAGCAGTGAAGAAGAGCATATCGATTTTCTAAAAACTCAGCTCACTCTCATAGAGAAGGTTGGCCTCGAAAATTATCAGCAGTCGATGATCTAATTGCGCGTCCCGCGCACATTCAGACTCCTGACCCATCTTACGATATAGGGTAATAGAGCTAAGTAAAGCACTGCTGTGACTCTTCCGATTTCTGCTTTGTAAAGAGAGGCAGGAAGGGTAACTGTTGAATTTTGCTTAGTGCACACTCATTCTTCAATTGTCACTATCCTCTGACTATGTACGCATGCATCGATCTCGGCTCCAATAGTTTTCATATTTTGATTGGTGAATGGATCGATGGGCGAATCGAAATTGTTGAGCGCAGTAGTGATTCGGTTAAGCTGGGCGCGGACGTTAGGAAAACCGGCAGTATCTCGCCGGCGGCCTATAAGCGGGGCCTGAGTTGTCTGCAACACTTCAAGGCTTTGATGGATGAATATCCGTTAGAACAGTACTGGGCTCTCGGTACTAATACCTTTCGTGTCACGGATAATGCTCAGAATTTTATTCAGGCAGCGCGTGATATTGGAATTGAAATCTCTCCGATCAGTGGTGTGCAGGAAGCAGTATTGATCTATGCGGGTGTGATCACCTCGCTTCCAGCCTCCGATAGTCATCGCCTAGTTATCGATATAGGAGGCGGCAGCACTGAGATAATCATCGGTCACAAACACGATTTACTTCTCACGCAGAGCATGGCGATAGGCAGTGTTGCCTGGCGTGATAAATTCTTTTCCCCGAAAGCTTCAGACCCGCTCCTCCTAGAGATGCAGCTTGATGCTGCCACTGCAGCCTCCAAGGCTGTGTTCGATGGCATTAGTATTGGCGTGAAAAAAGCTGGATGGGAAGAGGCTTATGCTTCCTCGGGGACAATAAAGATGCTTGCTGCTATCTGCCAAGCTCATGGATTTGAGAAGGGAGAGATTGAACTCGCTGCGCTACAAACATTGAAGCCGCAGATTATCACTGCCATTTCTGGCGGCGGTGATCTGCCCGGTCTGAAGGAGCGTCGGCGCGACCTGTTGTTACCAGGCTTGGCGGTGTTAGTAGGTTTGATGCAGTCCTATACGGTGGACCGCATCAACTTCAGTGCAGCCGCGCTGAGAGAGGGGATGTTAGATTTCATGGTGAAGAATAAGAAGACCTTAGCGATTATGCAGAATAACCAGCTTCCAGATGTCAGCCTTACCGACAACTCATGACGTGTTCACGTATTTAAATAAATATTAGGAAAACTGTTTCAGTAACAAATTTTGCACGTCTTCCAGTGCTTCTTCGGGTTTCGCGATAGCCAAGGGGCGGTACTCGCCATCTGCATCAAGCTCCCAACTCTGCCCTCGATCCTCAAGATACATCTCTAGCTCGGCTTTAATCCGTGTGATGTGTTTCTTCTTCAATATAGGAAAGCAAACTTCAATTCGATTGTCCAGATTACGTTCCATCCAGTCGGCACTGGAGCAGTAGACTTGGGGGGTGGAATTTTGGAAAAAGTAAACGCGCGAATGCTCCAGAAAACGGCCAATGATTGATACGACCCGAATATTTTCACTTACTCCGGCTATGCCAGGGCGCAGACAGCAGATGCCTCGCACCACAAGGTCGATCTTCACGCCTGCTATGGAGGCTTTATATAGTGCCTTAATGATAGCGGGGTCGGTTACTGAATTCATCTTCGCTACTATGCGCGCCTTTTTACCAGCAGTAATGGCAGCAATTTCGCCATTTATCATTTTGAGTAAAGACTTTCTCAAATTGAACGGCGCATGGATCAGCAAGTCCGGGTGGATCTTCTTGCCCATTCCTGTGATTTGTTGAAATACTTTGTGCACATCGGCGCAGAGAACTTCGTCGGAGGTAAGCAAGCTATAGTCGGTGTATGCGAGTGAGTTCTTACGGTGATAGTTACCTGTACCCAAGTGAGCGTAGCGCTTTAGTGTGTTGCCGATTCGGCGCACTATTAACAGCATCTTGGCATGGGTCTTGTAGCCCATAACTCCATAGACAACGACCGCGCCAGCTTCCTGCAGAATGCTGGCGAAATGAATATTTTCTTCTTCGTCGAATCGTGCTCGGAGCTCGATTACGACGGTTACCTCTTTACCGTTTCGGGCCGCTTCGGCCAGCGCCTCTACGAGCTCCGAAGATTCATTGGTGCGGTATAAAGTCTGTTTAATGGATAGTACTGTTGGGTCTTTCGCGGCCTGACGAACCCAGTCGATGATGGGTATGAACGATTGGAATGGATGCTGCAGTAGCTGATCTTCCTTGTCTACGGCAGCAAAAATATACGCGTCTTCTTCCAATAATTTTGGTGTGCCGGGAGAAAATTGTGGATAGCGCAGATCCGGACGGTCAATCATTTTGTAAAGAGCCGTCAGGCGCCGCAGGTTCACGGGTCCGTCTAATTGGAACAACTCATCGTTGCTGAGGTTGAAACGTTCTAGGAGGAAATCGGTAAGCTCTGCCGGGCAATCGATGCTCACTTCCAATTTAGTGGCGGCACCGAAGCGTCGACTATGCAGCTGACCTTGCAGAGCCATTGCATAGTCCTCAACCTCAACGTTGGTCATTTCTAGATCGGAATTACGAGTCACTCGAAACTGGTGGCATTCCACGACGCTCATGCCTGGAAACAACTCTTCGACGTAAGCGTGGATGATCGATGAGAGAAAGATGAAGTTGTCACCCTCAGGCGCAATCTCTGCGGGGACCTTAATTAACCTCGGTAGGGAGCGAGGCGCAGGGACTATGGCCAGACCGCTTTGGCGACCAAAGGCATCTTTCCCATCCAGTGCAAGAATGAAATTCAGACTCTTATTGACGAGTCTAGGGAAGGGGTGTGCTGGATCCAGCCCGAGAGGGCTTACAACTGGCTGAACCTCCTCATCGAAATAGTCCCGAGTCCATTTCTTTAGCTCGTCGTTCCAAGCGTGACGCGGCAGAAAGTGTATGTTTTCCGCGGCAAGATTGGGTAATAAGTCTTCGTTCAGGATTTTGTATTGTTCAGCGAGGGCATCTTTGACTTGTAGGTGAATGACCTTGAGCACCTGTTCTGGATATTGACCGTCTGGCCCTGGCCGTTGCCTACCGAAATCCAATTGTTTCCTTAAGCCGGAAACTCTAATCTCGAAGAACTCGTCCAAATTAGAGCTGAATATTAGCAGGAACATGAGGCGTTCCAGCAGCGGGTGTTTTTTGTTTCTAGCCTGGCTCAGTACACGTAGATTGAACTTGAAAGAACTTAGCTCGCGATTCTCGAAGTAGGCAGGATTGTTTAGGTCAATTTCCTCGTCCGAACCTACGGCTGAAGCTTGCGGTTTTGCTGCTGGCTGCAGTTTATGAGCGCCGGCAGTATTATCAACGGCGAGGTTCAGTGATTTTTTTTTTGTCTGTTCAGGCATCTCATTCTCTCTCTTCAGCACGACTTAGCGGCAGCCTGCAATTGTATGTATATGACAGTGCACCGGCTAGCTCTAACTGCATGCCAGCGGCCTAGACAGAGAATTTTAGTCGTTCTCCAAATAGTCGATATTCTAGGTTTATTCTAAGCTCCTCAAGGGAAGTAGTCTTCCGTTTTACGAGGGACGGCGCTATTTAATATAGTTCAGGGAAATAAGGCAAAAAAACTAGAATAGTTCTGTAAAAAGGCAGCAATATCACTATAATGCGCTGGGATTTTTCAACCAATCATTATATGAATAATCTGGCAACGCCTATGAGTTTATGTGCCCAAATATCTTCAGCTTTACTTGTCTCAGTAGGGCTTATTTCGTCCGCTGTGCTAGCCGATGAGGGCCAATTATATGTGGCCCCCGGGCTGCAGTGGATGGATTTCGATGATACGACTGGTCTTGAGGAAGATGTGAATTACCTCCTTGGGGTCGGCTATGATTTTACCGACCGCGCTAGTACTGTAGCTAGGTTATTCACTACAAAACCTACCTCGCACTGCAATTTGCAGTGCGAGGTATTCATTTCCGCCTTCCTCGATAATTGATGCCTTTGCAATCGAAAGCAGACTCTAATCTACTATCCGAAAACTCGTCTCTCGACGTCCCAGATATCTCGGATTCAAATCTCGACTGGCGCAGTGAGGGAGAGCGTCGCTCGCTTCCGACTGATGCTTGGCGGCGATGGCTATTCGACTCGAGTTCGCTCACCAAGTTATTAATTCAGAAAAGTACCGGAGATTTTCGCGTTGAGGTCCGTGAACAAGAGTGGTTACAGCTACCAAACCCAGCGGTTCGCTCTTGCTTTGGGCCCTTGGCAACAGAGCATAAATTCTGGTCTCGTAAAGTGGTGCTCGTTGGTGATAATACTCCTTGGGTATTGGCGCATACGCTGATCCCAGAGTTTAGTCTGACTGGTCCACTTAAGCGTGTTCTAGAGCTGAACGAAAAGCCACTCGGCGAATATCTGTTTAGCCATCCCGACCTGATTAGAAGCAGTATAGATATAACTCCCATTGCTGGCGATTCATGGGGAAGACGCAGTCTTTTCTATCTCTTCGAGAAACCGATTATGGTAGCTGAATTTTTCCTGCCCGCCATCTTGGATTAGTAGTGTCAATCGATTCGACTTTTCCTCAAAGCATTCTAGACTTTAGTTAAGTAACCTTCGTGCACAGCTCGCCCTGATAGTTGTGAGCCGCACGTAATGGAACACAATGGATGTGTTCACCGGATTATTTATCTACAGAGAAGGAGCCTCTGCATGGATATTAAAAACTGACGCTAAATCTTAGCGATTCTCAGAAATTGCAAAGCACCGCTGCTAAATCGATAGACACTACTCAAGATGTAACTCGGCTCTACCTTAAAGAAATTGGTCATACGCCTCTGCTGTCCGCCGAAGAAGAAGTGCTCTATGCGCGACGCGTGGGATTGCCGTCGAATCGTGGGCTCTCACTGCTCGACCTAATAGAGGAGGATAATCTGAGATTGATACATGCTGTGGAGAAATTCGACCCAGAGAAGGGATCCTCGTTTCTCGACTTATGCTATGTGGTGGATTCGGCAAAATATCGAGCGTGGTTTGATGAGTCAGGCGAGAACTATTCGCCCGCCGGCGCATATTGTTAAGCGACTGAACGGCTTCCTTCGTGCGCAGCGAGACTATGTTAGAGAAACGGGACACGAGACGGGCAGTCGCGAAATCGCAAAGTCGACAGGTTGTTCGCGGTTGGATATAGAGCGGCTGATGATTCTGAATGAGAGTGTAAGCTCTGTGGATGCGCTGGCGGCCGCTGATTCGGAAACAGCGGTGGTGGATATGCTAAGCGCAGAGTCAAAACAGAACCCAAGAAATCACGCTCAAACATCTGAGATGCGCGCTCGAATAGAGTAGTTGGCTACAGCAACTACCCGAGAAGCAGCGAGAAATTATTTGTCGACGTTTTGGATTGAGAGGCTTTGACACCGACACACTGGAGAACGTGGGTGTAGAAGTGGGCCTCACACGGGAAAGGGTTAGACAAATTCAGATTGAGGCGTTGCAGCAGCTTAAGATCTTGATTCGCAGAGAAGGGCTAAACCGTGAGCTGCTAGGGCAGGCTGTTTAGAGCTCTCTTTATCTTTGCGCAGACACTACTGCAGGGGCTTGAACCGTCGTCGGCGCTGCCGTATCCTCACTATCCGTGAAGTTAATCGACTCTGCAGCGATAGTCAGCAGCAAATTCAGGAATCTCAACGTGTTCAATAATTCCAGTGATGGTGCTCTTAAGGGCAAGCTAGTCATCGATCTGTCGAGAGTTTTGGGTGGGCCTTACTGCACACAGATGTTGGGTGATCATGGTGCCGAAATAATTAAGATCGAACCTCCTCGCGGAGACGAGACTCGAGATTGGGGCCCTCCCTTTCACGATGAAGACTCTGCTTACTTTCTGGGAGTAAATCGAAACAAGCGCTCCATGGGCTTGGACCTTTCGAAACCCGATGGCCAAGCAGTGCTGTTAAAGCTGCTAGAAAAAGCAGACGTGGTCATCGAAAATTTCAAACCAGGCACCATGGAAGAATTGGGGCCTTGGTTATGAGGACGTATTAAAGGGTAAGTTTCCCCGACTAATACATTGCAGAGTTAGTGGATTCGGTAGTGATGGTCCTTGGGGCGGACACCCTGGATACGATGCAATTATTCAGGCCATGGCAGGGTGGTTCAGTATAAACGGGGAGGCGGGAAGCAACCCCACAAGGCTTGGTTTAGCGATGGTGGACATGGGTACTGGGCTGTACTCGGCCGTTGCAATTCTGATGGCGATAGCGGAAAGAGAAAAGTCGCAACAAGGTCAGTATCTGGATATGACCCTCTACGACTGCGCGGTTTCATTGATGCATCCGCATATTCCTAATTATTTGTATTCAGGAGAAGTGCCGGTAGCTACTGGCAATGCTCACCCGAATATTAGCCCCTACGATACCTTTCGCACGAAGACGGTAGATATTTTTGTAGGTGCAGGAAACAACCGTGCCTTTGCAAAGATGTGTGTCGAGTTAGGCTCTCAGGAGTTAATTACAGACGCTAGGTTTGCAAATAACATTGATCGCGTAACTAATCGTGATGACTTAAAAGCAGAAATAGAGTCGAGCTTGATGAAGATTGATGGCAGCGAGATTGCCGATCGTCTTGCCAATGCAGGGCTAGCGGCGGGCGCTATTCACGATACCGCGCAAGTAGTTGACCACGCCCACACCAAGCATCGCGAAATGGTAATTGAAGATGGTTGGTACAAGATGACCGGCACGCCTATTAAGCTGTCCCGCACCCCAGGCTCAGTTAGGCATAAACCACCTAAGTTCGGCGAACACACCGAGGAGATTCTGCGTGAATTCGACTTTGCAGACGAAGAAATTGAAAAATTATTGAGCAGCCATACAATACTTGAGCGTCGTCAGAGCTAGTAAATTTCAATTAGTTTTTGAGTTACTACCAGATATTTCAAATAGATGAATAAATTCCTTCATTTGATATCTTGTCCTTCTCCTTTCCCTAATCCCTCGCAAATAGATTTTCTTGTTCTTTGCTGATATAGTGTTATAGTTATGTATAACACTATATCACGTGGAGTCACTCGGTGGAAATCAATTGGAACAACAAAGAGCCTATCTATATTCAGCTTAGAGCCAAGCTGGTAGAGCTCATTATGGATGGCGTTCTCTGCGAAGGGGATGCCCTACCATCAGTGCGGCAGATTTCCAGCGAACAGCGTATTAATCCGATTACTGTATCGAAAGCGATGCAGATATTAGTCGACGAAGAGTTGGTTGAGAAAAAACGGGGGCTAGGAATGTATGTCTTGTCAGGAGCGAAGGATAAATTATCAATCGAAGAAAGGAGAAAATTTCTTGAACAGGAATGGCCACAAATTGCTGAGCGTATTGAGAGGCTGGGCTTGGAGATCGATGAACTCCTTGGCAGCAAGACGAATCAATAGAAATAGAGAATTTTGGGGGTAGAGCATGAGTAACATCGTCGAAGCCAAATCACTTACAAAGAACTACGGCAGCTTTACTGCGCTGGATGGGGTGGATTTGACTATTCCTAGAGGAGCCATCAGTGGGCTGATTGGCCCTAATGGTGCAGGTAAGACGACAACTCTAAAAGCATTAATAGGACTCTGCGATGTTGATGGTGAGCTTAGTGTCGCCGGTCGCGACCCTCGAATTGCGCGGCACAAATTAATGGAAGATGTCTGCTTTATAGCGGACGTAGGTATTCTGCCTAAATGGCTCAAAGTTTCTCATGTAATAGATTATGTGGAAGCAGTACACCCCAGATTCGATCGTAAGAGGGCGGAGAAATTTCTTAGCACTACAGACATTCCTGCAAATAAACGGATTAAAGATTTATCTAAAGGCATGGTGACACAACTTCATCTCGCTTTAGTGATGGCGATTGAGGTTCAATTACTCGTCCTCGATGAACCGACTCTCGGCTTGGATATAATTTACCGGAAAGAATTCTACGATCGTTTGCTTAATGATTTTTACGATGGGAATCGAACGATCATTATCAGTACGCACCAGGTCGAAGAGATAGAAACGTTGCTCTCGCATCTCGTGTTTATAAATAAAGGCAAGATAGTCCTCGATTCCTCAATGTCCGACCTATCCGATATCTATACCGAAGTCCTAGTCGATGCAGACATGGTAGAACAGGCCGATGCTCTTCAGCCTCTCTATGTTCGGAAATTGCTCGGGAAAAAATCTTACACTTTCGAATCCGTTCCTAGAGAACAGCTTAAGATTCTGGGTGAGTTGCACACTCCAAGTGTTGCCGATCTGTTTGTAGCCAAGTTGAAGGAAGAAAAACATGGGTAAATTCGCAGTACTTCAATTCTACGCGCTGTTAAAGCGGGAAGTGCTAGAGCACCGAAATATATTTATTGGTGCCCCAGTCGTGGTTGCCTTGCTTCTCTTAGTTGCGACGACATGGGTAGCTATGCAGATAGATCAGAGCCAATTGGCTGAAGGGTTGCGCTTTGTATCGGTTTTATTTGATGGATTGTCGCC
The DNA here is from genome assembly GCA_949430125.1 of uncultured Pseudomonadales bacterium. Lineage (GTDB taxonomy): Bacteria > Pseudomonadota > Gammaproteobacteria > Pseudomonadales > Pseudohongiellaceae > UBA9145. The sequence goes on along the minus strand of CASQMQ010000014.1, from coordinate 2,570 downwards.
ACTCGATATGGCGCCCTTTGTCATGTTGTTGGCGATACCTTTTTACCTGACACTCTATGTGTGCAGCGTTATTTACCTCATCAACACCTTGTATCAAGATCGAAAAGAGATGAGTGTTTTGTTTTGGCAGTCTATGCCTGTATCGAATTTTCAAACGGTGCTTTCTAAAATCGTTGCTATTGTCCTGGTTGCGCCAATTTTTTACGTTTTGATTATATTTGCGATGTATCTGATAGCGATGGTCTGGTTAACGATACTAGGAATCAGCAGCGACGTGGATCTGGTGGGCATTGGCTACCTGTTCCTAGCTGCTATCGCCAGCCTGGTGCTGATCTACATTTCTGCTGTCGTGACCGGCCTCTGGTTGCTTCCATCCGTAGGATGGTTGCTTCTATTCTCGGCGTTCGCGAAGAAGACTCCTCTGTTATGGGCTGGTGGTGTCTTTATACTCGTAGGGTTTCTCGAAGATTTCATATTCGGCACCCAGTTCTTGGCGAATTGGGTGGCGTCGCGAACATCAGATCCAAATCAATATCTAATCTTCGAGTTTCAAAGCGTATTCGAGAAGGGTTTTTAATTACGATACACTTTTCGGAATTGTGGTTGGCTCTATACTGATCGCGGGCGCAGTATTTATGCGACGCTTTACGGACTAGGAGGAGAAAGGCATGAAAGGTTTAATATTAAGGAACCGCTATACACTCTTGGTAGTCACGCTGATTGTCTACATGGGTGTCTTGGTGACAGAGGGCATGATTACAGGCCGCGAAGCGAGGGTTATCGAGTTCGAGAATCCTTACTTCGACTTTAACAGCAACGACTTTGAGGGTTTCAGAGAGAGAAGAAACGTAAACGAAAATGAGAATGAAATATTCGTCTAGATTTTGATGACACAGGTGATGTGTAGAGGAAGAGCCCTCTATTGACAGCCCTATCTCTATCTACTAAAGTTCCATCTCTCGAAACGGGCCAAATCAGTAGTTTAGATGATGTATAAATTGAATCCACAGCAGGTATCACAACGACAGGCCGCCGCCGCGATGAACGCCGCCGCTCGCCGTGCCGCGCGCGCGACAATCGCACCCTTGCCGGAGAGCCGTGGTTTTATCTAATTAATTAGAAAGATATCAAAACCCCTAAGTGCTTTCGGCCTTAGGGGTTTTTTTTTGCCGTTATTTTGATATGCCGCTATGCGGTAAAGGAGAGATGGGATGAACGTGATGGAGATGGAGAATGCAGGGAGAGATGCCTGGCCGGCCCTTGAGGAGCAAGAGCTGCCTTTCGGTGTAATGCGGTATTCCCGTGGCATAGATCGCCGTTCTAATTCTTTGAGTCTTTATCCTCACATTGAGTTTGAAACGGGAAAATTAATTGATGCCACCGAGAAATTCTTCGCTGAGAGAGATGCTGCACCAATTGTAAGACTTGTTCAACAAGACGGGATCGCGCTCAATTCAATAGACGATATCGATAGTGCTCTAGAGCTCAGGGGGTATGAGAAACAGGCGCCGAGTCTCACCATGTCGCTTGATCTGTCAGGCGCTATGGAAACGCAAGCAAACTTCAAGAATGGCTCTATCGAAAACCTCGATGCTGGATCGTGGCTGCAAGCCTGGTACGTATTAACGAGTAGGAATATGGAGGAAATTGATGTGCACAAAACACTGTTTGAGAAGAGTGATTTGTCGCATCTGTTCTTGCTCAAGCAAGGATTTGATGGAGCTCCCACGAGTAGCGGCATGGCAGTGTATGCGAATCAGTCACTGGGTCTGTTTGGTATCTCTACAGCTATGGGACAGAGGAAGAGGGGCCATGCATTGGATATTGTTAATTCTCTGTTGTGTTGGGGTTTCGCGAAAGGTGCAAGATTCGCGTATCTACAAGTGGAAGAAGCAAATTCTGCGGCAGTTAATCTGTATCAAAAACTAGGTTTTAAGAAATCGTATTCATATTGGTACCGAGTTGGGGAACATAAGACTAGCAGCAGTGGAGATTAGAAAATGAGTAGCATAGAAATAGAAGACCGCCTTGGTATTACATTCTGCAATCGGCAGACAATTGCTATAGAGCGCGGCGAGGGTTGCGTGGTTTGGGATGAGGACGGGAATGAGTATCTGGATTTCACATCTGGCTGGGGGGTTACGTGCTTGGGGCATTCACATCCGCTGATAACGGCTGCGATCATCAAGCAGGCGCAGAAAATAATTCAAAATCCGAATTCTGGTTTCACGTATTCGCCTTCACGTGCGAAATTATTGGAGACTCTTAGTGGGGTGCTACCGGACAATCTTGCGAAGATATATTTTGTGAATAGCGGAGCAGAGGCGAACGATGCTGCAATTAAACTGGCAAGAAAAATCACGGGTAAATCGAGAATCGTATCTACCCTCGCATCTTTTCACGGCCGAACATTCAATACCCTTTCTGTTTCTGGCGGGAGAGACAGTGCTGAACAATTCTTGCCTGCTCTGGAGGGTAATAGCTTTGTGCCCTTCGGGGATTTTCCCGCACTCAACGCAGCTATAGACGACAAAACTGCCGCTGTTATCTTGGAGCCGATACAGGGTGAA
>CASQMQ010000013.1 GCA_949430125.1 uncultured Pseudomonadales bacterium | reverse complement strand
TTTTGAGCTCATTGAACGCTTAATAAGGAACGAAGAGCAGCATTAACCCAAAGCAGAGTGAAACATGAAAATTATTAATGACACAACACAGATACTTACCGATGCGCTCATGCACTACGTCTGCATACGCTTGCAATTCAGATGCAGCCTCTTAAGGGACAGCCCTTCGCAGCAGAAGACTGATATCTGTCTGGAAGATTGCTGCCCAGCAAAAGCTTAAGTGATCAGCTAGTCCAACTTATGAACGACGAGCCCGCTCTTTAGCTTGGGCTCAAACCAAGTAGACTTAGGCGGCATCACCTCGTCCGCATCGGCGATAGACATCAGGCTTTCAATTGAAGTTGGGTATAGAGCAAAAGCAGCCGCCCATTCCCCTGTATCGACTCGTCTCTCTAGCTCCGCTAAACCTCTTATTCCACCTACGAAGTCCACTCGTTTGTCGGTACGCTGATCTACTATGTCTAGCAACGGCGTGAACACGCAGTCCTGCAATATACTTACATCTAAACTGCTCACCGGATTCGCCTCATCGATTTGCGAAGTTAGATTGTTATTACTTTTCAGCGTGTACCATTGCTTGTCTAAGTAAAGCGCAAAATCTCTAGCAGAGTCTGGCTTCGCTGCCTGCAGGTCTGCCTTTTGGATATCAAAGTTTGCACTTAGCTTCTCCAAAAATTCTGCACTATCGGCACCGCGTAAATCTTTTACGATCCTGTTGTAGTCAAGAATCTGCATTTGATTGTCGGGAAATAGTACGACGAGAAAATAGTTATACGACTCATCGCCTGTATGATCGGGGTTCTGTTTTTGGCGCAGATGCTTCACACGCGATGCCGCCGCAGACCGGTGATGACCATCTGCGACATACAGATGCTTGATCTCGGAAAAAGCAGCTTCAATATTAGCAGATAGCGCTACATTTTCCACAACCCAGAACACATGTCGTGTGCCGTCTTCCGCTTCGAAGTCGTACTCTGCATCCGTAGCCATAACCTTGACGATTAATGCATCCACTTCGGCATGGGCTTTATAGGTAAGAAATACTGGGCCAACTTGCGCGTCCAATGCAACCATGTGATTAACCCTGTCGTCTTCTTTCTCTGGGCGTGTGAATTCATGCTTCTTGATCAGGTTGTTCTCATACGCATCCACTGAGGCTGCCGCTACAAGACCCACCTGCTCGTGCTCTCCCATCACCTGCTTGTAAACATAAAGCTTCTCTTCGCTGTCTTGCTTTAGCGTGCCCTCTGCTTGGAATCGATCTAGGTTTTCCCTGCCCTTCTCATAAACTGATTGATCGTGTGCATTTACCGATGCATCCATATCAACTTCTGGCTTGTTAATGTGCAGAAAGCTAAGAGGATTATCCTTGGCTAGCTCGAACGCCTCTTCTCTATTGAGAACATCATAAGGATGAGAGGCAACTTTCGCTGCAAGCTCTCTGCTTGGTCGAAGACCCCGAAAGGGTTTAATCAATTTCATTGTGAATTCCAATTGTGTTCGCGTCTCTTTCATAGATATTAAAAATGTCATTCATGACTTTTTGATATGTCGTGCCGAGCGCTGTTAGATTTATTTGCTACCAAATACATATTCGCCCTGCTAATTTGGCGCCTGAGGGTTTATCCGAAAATTCTCTATCCTATCCAGAAAAACCTGACAGAGCTGGGCATTATCGCACTTTACTTGCAACCACGAAAACTGCTCTTCCGCCGCACCCTAATTCTGCAGCCTATACTCTTCAAGTCCCTCCGAGAAAGCGTCGACTTCTTATATTTTCGCACTACTTAACTCGCCTCTGAAGCCCAATAATTCGAAAATGCGAACCGACTGCGACTTACCAGCAACGCAGACGATGTCGAGCTCCCGGCATGCAAAATTTGGTGCGTCGTCTCTACTCACCTCACTGACGATATTTGAGACATTATAGAGTCGAGTAATACTCTCCAATCTAGCCAATAGATTCACAGTATCGCCGATCACGAAATAGCTCATTCGATTGCTGGAATCCAGATTGCAGGCAACTACAATGCCTGTCGTAATTCCTACGCATACTGACAGGCCGGAATCCATCTTCTCCGATCCCACTGTTATATCCAGAAGAGCGCTCATTGCATTGGCGTGTCAGTTGTTCCCTTGATCGGTACTCTGAATAAGGCCATCAAGGCATCGCCGTTGTGCTTACCCACCACCCTTTGATGTAACTCCACATGTCACTAATAATGCCGAGCACTATATCCAATGCCTTTAACACTCACTTTGGAGGCAGCCCTTCGCAGAACGTGGTGAAGCCGCGAATGTGCGAAGATAGGAAGTAGCTACTCGTTCCTCTCCGCCGAGTTCGATGGGGTTATTAAGCAACTAATCAGCACCCACAGGCACTATTTGGCGAGCAGTTCACACTAGGTGCTTTTCTAGTGCGTTTCTGACTTCAGCGGGAGAGAACCCTCGGGATACCAAGAATCCGGATAATTTTCTGTGCTCTTTACAACCGAAGCTTAGTGCTTCTTGGCTTCGAAGCCTCTTAGCGGCCAGCTGGCCAGCTGAAATTTGCCAGTGTTCGTCAGCTTTAATGAGATATTTACCTATAACCATCTCACTCACTCGCCTGCCAGCCAAATCAGCACGTATGTGCAAGTAGGCAAACCCTCTAGACTTGCGGTACCTCACGTAAGATTCAGTGAAGCGTTCGTCTGACTGTAAATTCTCAGCCTTCAGAACATTAAGTACTTCAACTAGCAAAGAGCTATCCGAGTCTGGAAATTTTTTATTCAATTTTTGGTTAAGCTCATAAAAAGAATGTTCCCGACGGGCCAAATAGTCCATTGCGGCCCGCCGAAGAACAGAGACATCGTTACAAGATGCTGTCTCGGATGCTTTACTAGTCTTCCTACTTCTAGTCTTTTCTGATCTTTCCACTTTGTCCGATTTATAAATCGACTCTTCATTACCAGCAGAGGAAGGTCCCATTGATAGCGAAGGCATCTGAGTCTACCGCTCTAGCTGCCCTTCTTCGCGTCAGCTAAAACTATAACGTCATCGTCATTGGCTGGCGTCTCTTCTGAGTTAGCTGCCTCTTCGGTATCGCCACCTAATAGCTGAGTACGAATCTGCAATTCGATTTCTTCAGCGATATGCGGGTTCTCTTTCAGAAATACAGCGGCATTCTTCTTGCCTTGGCCGATCTTCTCGCCTTTGTATGCATACCAGGCGCCAGATTTCTCTACCAAACCCTGCTTGACGCCTAAGTCGACAATCTCACCTAGGTGAAAGATCCCCTTCCCGTACATGATCTGAAATTCCGCCTGTCTAAACGGTGGTGCTACCTTATTCTTAACAACCTTCACCCGAGTCTCGTTTCCGACGACCTCGTCACCATCTTTGATCGAACCGATGCGACGAATATCCAATCGCACAGAGGAATAGAATTTAAGTGCGTTGCCTCCGGTAGTGGTTTCGGGGGAGCCGAACATAACACCAATCTTCATACGAATTTGGTTAATAAAGATAACCAGGGTATTCGAGTTCTTGATATTGCCTGTCATCTTTCTGAGAGCCTGAGACATCAGCCGAGCCTGCAGTCCCATGTGGGTGTCGCCCATGTCGCCTTCGATTTCTGCCTTAGGAGTCAAGGCCGCTACTGAGTCGATTACTACAACATCCAATGCCCCGGAGCGCACAACCATGTCGCAGATTTCTAATGCTTGCTCACCGGTGTCCGGTTGGCTCACGAGCAGGTTATCGACATCGACACCCAGATTGCCGGCATAGATAGGATCGAGTGCGTGTTCCGCGTCGATGAATGCGCAGCTGCCGCCTGCCTTCTGTGCTTCGGCGATAACCTGCAAGGTTAATGTCGTTTTACCAGAGGACTCTGGCCCGTATATCTCAACGACCCTGCCTCGCGGAAGGCCGCCTATGCCTAGCGCGATATCTAGCCCTAGTGAACCAGTAGAGATAGCCGGTATCGGTTCGCGATCGGTATCTCCGAGTCGCATCATAGAACCCTTACCAAACTGTCTCTCGATTTGTGTCAGTGCCGCCGCTAGTGCTTTTTCCTTGCTGCCGTTATCTTCAATCATCTTAATTTCCTTGTGTTTAAATTCACAACTGAAGCCTGGTTCCGTGAGTAAAGCAGTTGTCGGGTTTCCCCTTACACTCAGTTTCCTGAGCCCTTATAAATAGTAGCCTGTCCCCGGCTACTTACTAAAATTTCTAGATTCTTGCTCCAGCAATTCCCCTAGCCGACTGGTCAGTGCACAGCTGCACCAACTTTTCCGCTAGGCGTTCACTGTTTATCTGGTGGCTCGAACTCGATGTCACTCCCGTGACCATCGATGGACCCACAGCGGGTAACATCGAGTTCAGCCATAAATCGTATAGTCCTGTCGTTGTGGTACCGATCGACCCTAACTTAGCAGATGTATTATTTGTTGAACCGTTTGTTAAGCCATCTACTAAATTTCTTGCTGGACGGCTAACTGTGCTTCTAATTGAACTATGCATTGTCTTAACCTAATTCTTTTAATTTTAGCTCTTGCCTGATTTCTTGGGGCTTCAGCTTTTTCCAGAACACTGTATATAAGAACAGTGCAATTTTAACCAGATTTATACTGTATATACAACCAGTATATTGGCAAAAATCCCAATTCCTTTAGTTTTTTATCAATTGATTAGCAGAAGGCAGCCTTCGAGCGCGGCAAGGACCGTTGCCCGCCTGACAGACTCTCTGTCTCCGCTGAAATGAAAGCAACAAGCTAGACTCTTATCTTCCCACTGCCAGGCAATCCAAACCGTACCCACGGGTTTTTCCTCGGTGCCACCATCCGGCCCGGCTACGCCGCTGACGGCAACAGCTAGATTTGCTCTGCTGCCCTGAATAGCTCCTGCTGTCATAGCTAGCACGGTTGCCTCGCTCACGGCACCAGGGCCGTCTATGCTAAACAAAACTGGAGGAACGTTTAACAAGCGCTGCTTTGCCTCATTGGAATAGGTGACGAAGCCGCTATCGAACCAGGCGGAACTACCGCTGACCGCGGTAAGCGATTGAGATATCCATCCACCGGTGCAGGATTCAGCGGTCGAGATGATTATTTTTTTTGCGAGGAGTTTGTCCGCAAGCTGTTGGACAAGTTTGGAAATCGGGTTAGAAAGGGAATCAGACATAAACTGATATTAGCGACTTCGACGGTTGATGTGAACCACGATTAAGCCGTTGCAGTCGATCTTCTGCATGTCTTGGATGCGCCACTGTTTTACCCCAACGAAGAAAGCAATTTAGCGATGCCACCGCTCCGCCAAACCGTGTAGAATTCTAAATCATAGCAGCGCAGAATAAGAACAAAACTCACCTCATTCAGACAATTCAGTAGTTAGCCATTTGACCGACGCGCAAACACACACCCCCATGATGCAGCAATTTTTGCGCATCAAAGCCCAACATCAAGACAGCCTGTTGTTCTACCGCATGGGTGATTTCTATGAGCTGTTTTTCGAAGACGCGAAGAAGGCGTCCAATATCCTAGGCATTACACTCACCGCACGCGGCAAGGCCGCCGGCGAGCCTATTCCTATGTGCGGCATTCCCTACCATGCGGCGGACCGTTATCTAGCGAAACTCGTTGACGCTGGGGTATCAATCGCGATCTGTGAGCAGATCGGAGACCCTGCCACAAGCAAGGGCCCCGTAGAGAGGCAAGTGGTTAGAATCATCACGCCGGGGACGGTGAGTGATGAAGCCCTGCTCGACGAGTACCGCGACAATTGTCTGCTGGCCATCAGCGCGACGGTAAGCGCCACCGGCACGCAAAAAACCTATGGTATCGCCTTCATGAATATAAGCAGCGGCAGGTTTGTGCTCAGTGAGTTAAAGGGTCTCGATGCACTGACATCGGAGATAGGCCGCATTCAGCCGGCCGAAATACTCCTACAGGAAGAATTAACTGAGGTCGAGGCAGCTCTCAACCATCCGGCGAAACGTCGGCGACCGATATGGGAGTTCGAGATTGAAAACGCGAATCGAGTCCTCACAGAGCATTTCAATACACGCGACCTCGGTGCTTTCGATTGTCAGGATCTAAGCGCTGCTTTGCAGGCCGCAGGCTGCCTCATTCAATACGCTAGGGAAACACAGAAATCGGACCTGCCACATATTCAAGGCATACAGGTAGAGCGCCAGGAAGATAGCGTCACCTTAGATGCAGCCAGTCGCCGCAATCTCGAATTAGATATCAATCTAGCCGGGGGTAAAGACAACACCCTACTTTCGGTCATCGACCGCACGGCAACTACGATGGGCAGCCGCCTACTCTTGCGCTGGATCAACAGACCTCTGCGCGATCGAGAACAGCTGCAACGACGGCAACAGGCTGTCGCCGCCTTGAAGAGCGACTTCCGTTTTGAAGCACTGTATGAAGTCTTGAAGACCATCGGTGATCTGGAACGTATCATCGCTAGACTGGGATTACGCTCGGCACGGCCGCGTGATCTCGCAAAGCTGCGCGATGGCCTTTGCCAGCTTCCTGAACTACAGCAGCAGCTAGCCACAATTACAGCGACCTGCGTTGGCGAACTAGCGAAGCGCATCGGGGAATATCCGCAGCACAGTGAACTATTAACTCGCGCTGTGAAAGAAAACCCGCCAGTCGTTATTCGCGAGGGAGGTGTGATCGCCGAAGGTTATGATGCCGAACTCGATGAACTGCGTAATCTGAGCAGCAACGCAGGGCAATATCTGGTCGATCTCGAGCTGCGAGAAAAAGAACGCACTGGCATAAGTACACTCAAGGTCGGTTACAACCGCGTGCACGGCTACTACATCGAAATTAGTAAGGGTCAGGCCAACACCGAACTGCCTGCTGAATACGTTCGCCGTCAAACACTAAAGAACGCCGAGCGTTTCATCACACCGGAATTGAAAGAATTCGAAGACAAAGTGCTAAGCGCACGTAGTAAATCATTGAGTCGCGAGAAGGCCCTCTATGATGCACTGCTAGAAAAACTCGCCACCCAGCTCACTCGACTAATCGCCAGCGCCGAGGCGCTTGCCGAGCTAGATGTGCTCAACTGCTTCGCCGAACGCGCCGTGAACCTTGAATACTGTGAACCCGAGTTAAGCGATAAGCCTGGGATAAATATAAACGGCGGCAGACACCCAGTCGTGGAGAAGGTTACTAGCGACACATTCGTTGCAAATGATCTCTGTCTAAACCTTAGCCAAAAGATGCTAATCATTACCGGGCCGAATATGGGCGGTAAATCTACTTATATGCGACAGACGGCCCTTATCGTCTTGCTCGCCTTATGCGGCAGCCATGTGCCGGCTACAACGGTAAAGCTCGGGCCCATCGATAGAATCTTCACTCGCATCGGCTCATCCGACGATCTCGCCGGCGGTCGCTCTACTTTCATGGTGGAAATGACCGAAACAGCGAATATCCTGCACAACGCTACAAAAGATAGCTTGGTTCTTATGGACGAGATTGGTAGAGGCACTAGCACCTTCGACGGACTGTCTCTAGCATGGGCCGCCTCGGTCTATATCGCAGAACAGGTGAAAGCCTACACCCTGTTTGCCACACACTATTTCGAGCTTACCATTCTGCCTGAGACCTTCGAGACGATCGTTAACGTGCACCTAGATGCTATTGAGCATGACAATGGCATCGTATTCCTACATTCAGTCAAAGCGGGCCCTGCCAACCAGAGTTATGGCCTACAGGTAGCACAGCTAGCAGGTATACCACGCGCTGTTATCGAGAAAGCACGTGAAAAATTGCAGCAATTGGAGAATGAAACTCCGGCGCAGCCATCGACCAAGCCGGCCGACACTATAAGTGCCTCGCCATCCCCTTCTATGCATTTAGGCGGCCTCGATTCGCCGTTTCAAAGTGAGATGTTCGCTACTGCGCCGCATCCAACAATCGATTTTCTACAGAGGCTGGAGGTTGATGACATCACAGCGAAAGAAGCACTGAAAATCCTCTACGAGCTGAAACAAAAAGCAGATAGCAGAATGTAGGGCCTAAATAAAAACTCAGGCAATAAATCCTCCAGCACAATGGAAAACTGCCGAAAAAAACTGATAGAATGCACGCCGCGAAACCGCGCCATCGCCCGCTAAAAGGCGCTACAAAGCTAACTAGGCTCAGCGATGCGCCAGATTGGCGCAATTGAAAAGATTAGCCAGAATTACCAGAATCAAAGGTTTGGAGATAACATGACATTCATAGTAGGTGATAATTGTATTCGCTGTAAGCACACTGACTGTGTTGAAGTATGCCCGGTAGACTGTTTCTACGAAGGGCCTAACTTTCTGGTAATTCACCCCGACGAGTGCATAGATTGTGCGCTATGCGAGCCAGAATGCCCGGTTGATGCAATTTACGCGGAAGACGAACTGCCCGAAGATCAGCAGGGTTTTCTAGCATTGAATGCCGAGCTGGCGGAAATTTGGCCAAACATCACTGAGAAGAAAGATGCTCTGCCTGATGCTGAGGAATGGACTGACAAGACACAAAAGCTGCAATTCCTAGAGCGCTAGTCGCCGACTGGCACTAGTTACTTTCGAGTCCCAAGAGATAAAACAAAAACGCAGACATCAGTCTGAGTTTTAATTTCTTTGCCATTAGCTTATAAAACCTATTTCGAAGGCAACAATCTCGACGGGTCCACCGAATCCCCAGCCTCACGAATCTCAAAGTGCAACATAGCTACGCCAGAAGAATTTTCACCCACCTCGGCTATCTTCTCTCCCGCACGCACTCGACTTCCAACGTTAACCAGCATGCGGCTATTGTGCGCATAGGCACTGAGGTAGCGATCGCTGTGCCGAACGATGATCAAGTCTCCAGAACCTTGAATGCCACTACCTGAATAGACTACATCACCGTCGCCAGCGGCTAGCACCGCATCGCCGACATTGCCGCTTATATCCAGGCCCTTACTGATCCCAGATTGAAAGCCTCTAACCAATCGCCCCGGATGCGGCCACTGCCAACTTATAGCCCGCGGCGTGCTGGTAACCGGCTGACGCAACACCGAACCCGATGTACCACCTCCTGCTCTCGCCCGCGCCACCGAATTATTGCCGACGGCCGTACCTAGGTTCGCTGTTGATACCGCGCTACCAACACTCACTATGTTATTCAGATCGAGGTTGATTTCCTGATCTACAAATATTGTATAAGGAGGATTCAAGCCATTGGCGATAGCTAGGCTGCGGAAATCAAGATCGTACTGAAAGGCAATGGAGAACAGCGTATCCCCAGAACCCACAAAATGCGACGTTGGCCCACCCCTATTGAAATTAGAACCATTCCGAACAACCTGAGGCCGTCCAACACTAGCCCCCGAGTTCGAAGAAATCACCTCCGGCACTGATCCATTCCCATCATTACTTGAAGACACACTAACCGGCCTAAAATTCTCAACGCGGAAGCTGCTCTGCGCCGCAGAACTATCGACAATTATCGGCGCTGAAATAACCTGCTGCTCACCTTGCTCCAAAATCGGCGCCTGATAACCTCCCCCACAGGAAACCAACAGCAAGGAGCAGCTCAGAATCAAGGAGACACAGAATTGTCGATACGGGGAATTCATACTAGTTAGAGCTTTCCGATGGCTTAGTAGAAAATACCACTTGCAGTAATACAACAATTGCAACACCCAACACAAGACACACTATTGCTGGCAGGAGCATCGTATAGCCTCCTTCTGCCTCCTGCCAAGGCCAGAGCACAGACACCGAGCCTAGCAACATCCCTGTAATGAATCCGTAGCTCAACTGGTGATGGTCATGAAGCAACCAGGACAATACCCTAGAGAACGCGAGCAGGCCGACGCCACAGCCAAGCATGAAGACCAGGATATAAGGCAGATCAAAATCAAGCAGCGCGCCCAGAATAAATTCATAAACGCCTAACAACAATAGAATAAAGGCACCGGACAAACCGGGCAATATCATCGCGCTAATCGCTATAGCGCCACTAAAAAAAACATAGATCAGCGACAGCTCTGCAGAACGCGGGCTTACGAACCCTATCGACACTGCCAACAACAACCCGAAAAATAACGCGAGGATGTTTTGCCAAGCGCCAAACGAAAATTCATTTCGCAGCAAGGCGCTTGACGCCAAAACCATGCCGATAAAAAATGCCATTAGCGGTACAAAATAACTCTCCAAAAGGAATAGCACCGTATTCGCCGAGATCAATAGCCCACAAAGAATTCCCAAAGCGAGAATAAGCAAGAATGTTCCGTTGATATGCTGCCAGAACGCATTGAATTGACCGGTAAAGAAAAGTCCACACGCGCGCAGATCGACGGCGCGAATAGAAAACACGAATTGATCATAAATTTTCGTAATGACGGCAATAGTACCGCCGGAAATACCGGGGACAGAATCACCGAGCCCCATCGCGACGCCCTTCAAGAACAGCATCACTTTTTCGCGACGGGTCTCTATTGAGCCGGTGGTTTTATGCGTCTGCCTGCTTGAGTTGTCGGACATGATCAAGCCACTGAGGAATAGTTTTGAATGCGGAAATTCTTAGTGATGTAGTTGACCAATTAAAAGCGGGACGAAACGCACAGATTCTAGCACTTCGGCCGTGAAGTCTTTGCCGTGGCGCGTGATCAGTTGTAATTCCTGCTGATCGTCGCCACCTACGGGTATAACCAAACGCCCACCGTCTTTTAGCTGCTCAAATAACTCGCGAGGAACCTGCTGCGGAGCGGCTGTAGTAATGATGGCATCATAAGGCCCATTGTTTATCCAACCCGCGCTGCCATCTCCGTGCCGGTAATTAATATTGCGCAGCTTAAGCAGTTTAAGGTTTTTCTTAGCGCGATCTAGCAGCGGCTTGATACGCTCAACGGTGGAAACCGTCTTCGCCAACTGCGCCATCACGGCGGTCTGATATCCGCACCCAGTTCCGATTTCCAACACCGAGTCTATCGGGCCGCTCTTCAACAAAGCCTCCGTCATCTTGGCGACAACATAGGGCTGCGAAATTGTTTGGTTGTGGCCAATAGGCAGGGCCACATCCTCATAGGCTCGGTGGGAGAGCGCCTCGTCAAGAAATATGTGCCGTGGCGTGGAGCGGATAACGTCCAATACCTCCATGCTGCTGATTCCCTGGTCGATCAATCTACCCAGTAGTCGCTCTCGTGTGCGTTGAGACGTCATCCCAATGCCGCTTAGATTTGGTTTACCGCTTCCACTGCTGCTCAAGTCAAATATCCTTTTTAATATGTTTTCATCAACTGACGATTTTCCGGCCGGGCTCTCGAGTCACGCAGAGCTCTCTGAGCAGACTCGTGGCGTAGGCTCCCTTCCCCAGAGAGAAGTCCAGCAGCAAGTTGCTAGCCCCATCTTTTTGTTCGCTTTGTTGCCATTCCCAAGAAAGGTCGATGGCTCGAAAGCGCAGCGGTCGTCGTGCTGTCTTCAGACCGAAATGCCGCAAACCTGCCAGCAGCGTATTAAATTTTTTACACACTGCTTCTTCAATATCGGCAGCTTCGCCGTAGCTTACATACTTATCTTTAGGATCAATCTCGCCGGGGAGAGGGCCGGTGATATGAATATCGAAATCTTCTAGCCTTTGCTGCAGGGTCGAATCCCACTCAACCCCTGTCGCTAGCGCGAATGAACGGTCCGTCCCCTCCAAATTCAACACATCACCAGCTGTATAGGCGTTCCAATTGCCTAGCTCCAACCTCTGTGACAATAATTGATTGAATAAATAGGACCTAGCGGCTGAGAACAGCATGCTGCGCTTGAACCGCTGCTTCGGAATCGCAGCTGCGGCGACATCAATGGCGCTGCCCGAATCCGCATCCAAAGCGGCGCTCATCCAGGCCTGAACCTGAGTGAGGTTGCTTAAGCCTCTGCCAAAGCGCTGTGAACCGAAGTAATTTGGTACGCCACCTGCTTCAATTTGAGCCAGTCTTTCCTCGAACTCGTCTCTTGAGCCATCACAATCTCGCAGCAATACTCTAAAGTGGTTAGAACGATGACTCCCAATCTTGAGTTTGCGTGAGTTTCTATGTGTCTCGACGATGCGCAGAGAGTCACTCTCGCAAGCCGTAAGCTCAGACTCCCTGCCTGCTGGCAACTTTATGCTGAACCATTGGCGCGTCTCGGCGCGGCGGTCTTTCATGCCGGAATAGCCTATCTCCGAGCCATGAACGCCGGTTATCTCACTCAGTTTCTTTGCCACATCCACAGTGGATCGATCGATCTTCTCGATCCAAAGATAGGCATGCTCGCCCTTCTCGGTGAATGCAAAGCTGAGCTGCTCATCGACACGAAAATCGGTGAATTCTTGTTTGAAGGTTGCTGCGAACTCTGGCTTACCATTCGCGAAGGCTAGAGTGTCGAGGCTACTGAAGGTCGCAGCAGCAGGACTTACAGGCTGGTTAGGAGAGTTTTCAGGCATGGCCAGCAAGCAGGACCACTGCGGCACATGCTATGCCCTCTTTCCGGCCAATGGCCCCTAAGCCTTCGGTGGTGGTCGCTTTTAAGTTGACCCGCTGCTCCGGCAATTCTAGCAAGTTAGCCAGACTGGAAATCATGTTGACGCGATGCGGAGTCAATTTCGGCACTTGTGCTATCACTGTGATATCAACGTTCACAAGATAGTGCTGCCGTGCGCCCATCATTACTAGCACCTGTTGCACCAGATCAGCACTCGCAGCTCCGGCGAACTTAGGGTCTGTATCTGGAAAGTGCTGGCCTATGTCGCCCTCGCCTAGCGCACCGAGTATGGCATCACAGGTTGCGTGCAGAATCACGTCGCCATCTGAATGTGCAACTAGGCTCATTTTATCCGCCAGCACGACGCCCGCTAAGGTAAGCGGCTTCGCCTCAACGTACGCACGTTCGAAACGATGCACGTCATAGCCATGTCCAATGCGCAGGTTATTTGGATTCATTGTCACTCGCCTGATTTTTTAGGATTTGACTTGCCAAGAGCAGATCCGACTCAACAGTTATTTTGATGTTGTCCTTACTGACCGGCAATCATTATAGGCTTAAAACCTGCGACTTCCATCGCCGCCGCCTCATCGGTCACCTGCTCACCGCTAGCCACCACTGCTTGTATAGACGCTTTTAATTGAGCGAAGCGAAACATCTGCGGCGTAAGTGCATTCCAATACGACTCTCTGTCAACAGTTTCGATAACCGTCAGGTCTGCCCCAACTTTCTTAAGAGTATTGTCTACGGCAGAGCCTAACAACCCACCTACGGGATGAAGTGAAACTTTTGAAATCAAGTTTTCTATATCGGAAGTGCGTACGCAGGGTCTAACCGCATCGTGCACCAACACCCAATCATCTTTATCTGCAAACTCTGTCACCGCAGTGAGACCATTTAGAACTGATTGGTAGCGCTCGTCTCCACCCATAACAGTTATAATGCGGTTTTCGAATTCTTCACTGATTGATTCTTGCAATTTAGCCCACGATTATCCTCGGGGTGAATCACAACGATAATTTTCTGAATTTCGCTCACTGCACTCAGCCGGCGCAACGAATGCAAAATTAGTGGAGCTCCATCTATGGTGAGATATTGCTTGGGGATTGTAGATCCCATGCGACGACCAATGCCTGCGGCCGGCAAGACAGCCCATATTGTCATAGTCAGGTCTTCTGAATTGGGATCAGAGCAGATTGTGCTAATTATTTCTGGGTAGGGACAAGCAAATAGAATGTTTCGCCCTTCTCGATCATGCCAAGTTCAGAGCGCGCCCTCTCTTCTACAGCCTCAAGCCCATTCTTCAGATCAAGTACTTCGATCTCAACCAGAGCGGTTGCGCTGCTCTAGCCCTTCATTGTTCGCTCGTTGCGCTTCGACTTCCAGCTCCAGCATATTCAGCGTGCGCACGCTATCTTCACCCAGCCAAAGCTGGTATTGCAAAGTGATAAAAGCGAACCCAAGAAATCCGAATATTATTTTCATAAGCCTTTTTACTGAGATCGAATTCTAGAGGAGTTCGATCTCAGCATGATACGTGCCTCTCTAACTAATCGCATCCAGAGGCCGCACTATTCAGCCCGTGAATTTGGAAAATTCTTTGATGCCATTGAATACCGAGTTGCTACCCAACTCTTCTTCAATTCTTAGCAATCTATTGTACTTCGCCACTCTGTCCGAACGACACAGTGAACCGGTCTTGATCTGTCCCGCGGCGATGGCCACAGCCAAATCGGCGATGGTGGTATCTTCGGTCTCTCCGGAGCGGTGAGAAATCACCGCCGTATAGTCCGCCGCCTTCGCCATGCTGATCGCCGCCAGTGTCTCGGTCAGCGTTCCAATCTGATTAAACTTGATCAGAATCGAATTCGCGATGCTCTCGTCGATTCCACGCTGAAGAATTTTAGTGTTGGTGACGAACAAATCATCGCCTACTAACTGAACTTTATCGCCTATCTGCGCCGATAATTTAGCCCAACCTTCCCAATCGCTCTCATCCATGCCGTCTTCGATGGATAAAATCGGATAATTCTCAGCCAAACCCTGCAGATAATCGGCAAATTGACCAGAATCGTAGCTCTTGCCCTCGCCTGCGAGCACATATTTGCCATCCACATAGAATTCGGAGGCAGCACAATCTAGCGCCAGGTGGATATCGGCTCCCGGACGAAAGCCTGCAATTTCAATGGCTTGCAGAATACAGTCGAGTGCCGCGGCATTCGAAGGAAGGTTCGGGGCAAATCCGCCTTCGTCTCCTACAGCCGTGCTCAGACCCTGCTTCTTTCAGCACAGACTTCAGAGGCATGAAATATTTCAGCACCGTAGCGCAGCGCCTCACTGAAGCTCGCCGCGCCCGTGGGCTGAACCATAAACTCTTGAATATCAACGTTATTATCGGCGTGCTCACCACCATTGACGATATTCATCATCGGCACTGGAAGCGAATAATTACCTGCGCTGCCGTTCAATTGGGCGATGTGTGCATACAGAGGGAGGCCAGCATCAAGTGCTGCCGCCTTGGCTGCTGCTAGTGACACTGACAATATCGCGTTCGCACCGAGCTTGGCCTTATTCTCTGTGCCATCTAGCTCTAGCATTACCCCATCAAGAGCTTTCTGGTCTGCAGCATCCTGCCCGATAAGGGCTTGCCTGATTTCAGTGTTCACGTTCTGAACAGCCTTCAACACTCCCTTGCCTAGATAGCGTGCTGGGTCTTTGTCTCTCAGCTCCAGCGCCTCGCGCGAGCCAGTGGATGCACCTGAAGGCGCACAGGCCGAGCCCATGACACCACTGTCTAGTTCGACATCGGCCTCGATGGTTGGATTACCACGGGAGTCCAGCACTTCTCGCGCTATTATATTTTTAATGCTAGCCATTTCAATACCTTATTAGTATTACTTAATTCGAAAAATGAAGTTTAAAACGCCTAAAATCTTATGCTGTATCCAGCGCTGGCAGTGACTTGATCAGAACATCGAAGTCCCGCATTTGCTGCAAGAAGGGCCGAACAGCTTCTAATCTTAATGCACAGGGCCCATCGCATAACGCTTTGTCCGGATCAGGGTGCGCCTCGATGAACAGCCCCGCTATGCCCTGCGACAAGCCAGCACGAGACAGCGCAGTGACATCACCTCGGCGCCCTCCAGCCGCATTAGCTAGGCCGCCAGGCTTCTGCAGGGCATGTGTCGCATCGAACATCAGCGGACTACCAAATTGCTTCATTACTGCGAAACCCAGCATGTCGACAACTAGGTTGTTGTAGCCGAAGCTGCTGCCACGCTCGCAGAGAATCAGACGCTCATTGCCTGCCGACTCAAATTTCTTAAGGATGTGGCCCATTTCCTGCGGCGCCAGAAACTGCGCCTTCTTGATATTGATGATCGCGCCACTTTCGGCCATGGCGACGACAAGATCCGTCTGCCTAGACAGGAACGCAGGCAACTGCAGAATATCAGCCACCTCAGATGCCGGCCCGACCTGAGATATTTCATGCACGTCGGTAATCACGGGAACACAAAACTGCTCTTTGATCTCGGCGAGTATCTTTAACCCTTCGTCCAGCCCGGGCCCGCGATAAGAATCTTTGGAAGAGCGATTTGCCTTGTCGAATGAGGCCTTGAATACGTAGGGAATATTGAGCTCATCAGTTACGGCTGTGGAACTGCTCGGCCACAGTCATTGCCAAGTCTCTGGATTCCAGCACGTTCATCCCTGCGAATAGGACAAAGGGCTGATCGTTGGCAATGGTGAAATTCCCAAGCTTAATTTGCTTTGCTGTCATGAGTAGCTACCGGGTCCTTTTTCCTAGCGCTCAGACTTGAGCGTTACTCACCGCTAGCGTCGGAGATGCGGTGGCGGCTTCCGGCTCAACAGCTGCCTCATGATGCGCTATAGCAGCCTCGATGAAACCCGTGAACAGCGGATGACCGTAGCGTGGCGTAGAAGTGAACTCCGGATGGAACTGACATCCAACAAACCAAGGGTGATCAGGAATCTCCACAACCTCCACCAGCATGCCGTCGACAGATTTACCCACTAGCTTCAAACCAGCCTCGGACAACACGTCGATGTAGTCGTTGTTAAATTCATAACGATGGCGATGGCGCTCAACGATCTCTTCCTTCCCGTAGCTGGCGAAGGTGGTCGAGTCTTTGTCCAGAACGCAGGTCTGTGCGCCCAGGCGCATCGTGCCGCCAAGATCAGAATCCTCATCACGGAATTCTGTAGATCCAGCACGCGTCGTCCATTCACTAATCAGCGCGATAACCGGATTGTCACAAGCGGGGGAGAATTCAGAGCTGTGCGCGTCTTTCAAGCCCGCAACGTTTCTCGCGTATTCGATGACTGCAGCCTGCAGGCCTAGACAAATACCTAGGTAAGGAATCTTATTCTCGCGCGCGTACTGCACAGTCATGATCTTACCTTCTACACCGCGCTCACCGAAGCCGCCTGGTACTAAGATCGCGTCTTGATTGGCCAGCACTTCGACACCCTTGTCTATAACGTCGGCAGAGTCGATGTAGGTGATGTTCACCTTGGTTCTAGTATGAATGCCAGCATGAATTATTGCCTCGTTCAGAGACTTGTAGGCATCCAGCAACTCCATGTACTTGCCTACCATGGCAAGATTCACTTCCTTGACCGGATTCAGGTGCGCATCGACGACGCGATTCCATTCGGAGAAGTCAGCGGGCGGGCAGTCCAGCCTAAATTTATTGATAACGATATCGTCGAGATTCGCCTCACCCAGAATCGAGGGGATTCTGTAGATCGAGTCAGAATCTGGCAGAGAAACTACGGCCCTTGGCTCAACGTTGGTAAACAACGCGATCTTCTGCCGTGCCGATTCGTCGATCTCCACATCGGAGCGACAGATCAGGATATCCGGCTGGATACCGATAGAGCGTAATTCTTTCACCGAGTGCTGCGTAGGCTTGGTCTTGGTCTCACCGGCCGTGGCTATATAGGGCACCAGAGTGAGGTGCATGAACAACGCGCGCTCAGGGCCCACCTCTACACGCAGCTGACGTATGGCCTCCAAGGAAGGGTTGCGATTCGATGTCACCTACCGTGCCGCCGATCTCGACGAGTGCGACGTCGGCATCACCTGCACCAAGAATCACGCGACGCTTTATCTCATCGGTGATGTGCGGAATGACCTGAATTGTAGCCCCGAGGTAGTCTCCTCGGCGCTCGCGCTTGAGAACCTCTTCATACACCTTACCGGTGGTGAAGTTGTTCTTCTGCAACATGGTAGTCCGGCTGAAGCGCTCATAGTGACCCAAGTCGAGATCGGTCTCTGCCCCGTCTTCGGTTACATAGACCTCGCCATGCTGAAAGGGACTCATGGTGCCAGGATCCACATTGATATAGGGATCCAGTTTTAGCATTGTGATGTTTAGGCCGCGGGCTTCGAGAATTGCCGCGAGAGATGCAGAAGTAATGCCTTTGCCGAGTGATGAAACAACACCACCGGTAATGAATATATAACGCGTCATGCTAGCCCCATCGGATAAGAAAAATTGGTCGTGCACCAACCCACACAGATGGAGTTGCAGCGTACCAGAAGCCCCTCGATAGAACAATCTGAAATGTTCCTCTGGACTAAACTAGGGGAGCCAAAATGTACCCGAGCGCGCAGCAAAAATTCAAGCTCGCAGCGTAAGAGTTGGGCGGCTCCCATTCGATAATGCAGCCAGGCTGGGCGCCCTTCGCTGCGAAGTTCCTCACTGACTCCGACACCCGGAATATAGGACAGGTCTTCGCCGTCATAAAACAAAGGAATGCGGCTTCTCAACCACGGTGGAACTTCGCTTTCCTGAAGAATTTTTTTCAGTGTCTTGCTCGGCCGTCCAGCTAGACGACAAGTTTCGCCACCGCGCCTATAGCGGATCGACAATTTACTGAGCTTGTCTGCGCAAATCCCCTCGCCCTGCTTCGTGCGAATTCGAAGCCGGCCATTGCCGGGCAGTATGACTTCTCCCGCGACTGGCAATTCCAGGCATAGCACCTAAATCGATAGTATCTAAATCTCGCTCGAGCTCGGCTGAGTCCAATACATACACACTCTCGCGAAAGCAAAAGACCTGAAAACCCTCTGCTATAAATTGACCGCTAGCACCCTGCAAGACCTCGTTGCCCAGCTGTTGCAGCTTATTCCAACCAAGCTCCTTTGCGCCTAGGCTTGCAAGCCAATGACGCAGCACATTGCGCCGCCTTGGCTCCGCGAGCGCTAGCAGCTTTTCCCTACTGACAATTGATTTCGATTCCGCAGCTATCTGGCCTAAGTCGATCGCAGCTAGTTCCTGAAGCAGTGCCTCGCTCTCGCTAGCGAGCACTGCCGACTTCGACCAGCTCTGTCTATACTCCGGCCAACGCGCCTCGATAAGTGGCAGTAGAGTATGACGACAATAATTTCTATCGAAGCCTTCATCCTTATTTGAGTGATCCTCGACCCAAATAAGCTGCTCAGATTCAGCGTAGCTTTGCAGCTCTTCTCGATCGATATCCAATAACGGGCGCAGCAGCCTCGTCGCTCCCAACACGCGGCTACGCGGAATACCGCTCAGCCCGCGACTCCCAGAGCCGCGAACCAGCCGCAGCAGCAGGGTTTCCATCTGATCGTCGCGGTGGTGAGCCAGCAGCAACTCCTCGTCTGGCAGCAATTCAGCCTCGAATTCGCGATATCGCGCCTCTCTGGCCGCATTTTCGATGCCAGTACTGCTCGGATATCTCCACCCGAGTGCTAATGAATTCTACACCAAGCATTGCACACTGGCGTTGGCAGTGCTGTTCCCAGCTCTGTGCCTGATCCTGGAGTTGATGATTGATATGCAGTGCACGCAACTGAAAAGCGACGCCGGAGTGATCGCGCAGTCTAACCATGGCATGCAGGAGTACGACAGAGTCCAAGCCACCGCTCAACCCGATTAGGAATTTACGCGTAGAGGCTAGCTCAACCAGAGCTGCTTCTAACTTGTCGTGAAGCGCTTGAGGAGAATTATTCATGGCCTGTAGGCATAGCAGCGCTATGGTTTGATCCATTTAAAATAGGGGAGGAGCTGCGCCTCCCTCGGCAGCGATTACGATTTTTATCTTCGCCCTAGGTTGATATGCCGTAGCTCATCAATCGCTTATAGCGACGCTCCACCAGCTCATCAAGATCCATAGCGGTCAAGCGGTCTAGCTGTTCGATTAGCGCGGCTTTGATACTCGCGGCCGTCGCAGCGACGTCTCTGTGTGCGCCGCCGAGTGGCTCAGGTATTGTGTGATCGACTATACCAAGCTCTTCTAATCGCTTAGAAGTCACACCCATAGCTTCTGCAGCGGCTGCCGCATGATCGGAAGATTTCCAGAGAATGGTCGCACAACCCTCGGGAGTGATAACAGTATAAGTCGAATACTGCAGCATATTAAGCTGATCAGAGACGCCGATAGCGATAGCGCCACCAGAGTTTGCCTCACCGGTAACCGTCGCAATAAGTGGCGTCCTTACGTGAGACATCATCGCCATATTCACGGCGATTGCTTCGTTAATTCCACGCTCTTCCGAATCCATTCCTGGATAAGCGCCAGGTGTATCTATAAAGCTCAATACAGGAAGCCTGTATTGTTCTGCGAGAAGCACCAGTCGCCTAGCCTTTCTATAACCTTCCGGCCTAGGCATGCCGAAATTATGTCTAACTTTTTCTTTTGTGCCTCTGCCCTTCTGATGACCGATCACCACGACTGGACGACCATCTATCTTTGCCAACCCACCGATTAAAGCCTGATCGTCGGCGAACAGACGATCACCATGCAGCTCATCGAAGTCTGTAAAAATGTGCTCGAGATAATCGAGCGTATAAGGTCGCAACGGATGCCGAGCGACTTGGGAGATTTGCCATGAAGAGAGGTTCGAGTATATTTTCTCAGTGAGCTTCGTGCTCTTCTTTTTTAGGTTCTGAATTTCAGAACCGATATTCAACTCATTGTCACTGCCCACCAATCTTAGCTCACTGATCTTGACTTCTAACTCCGCAATGGGTTGCTCAAATTCGAGATAATTAGGATCCATACTGCACTCAACTTTTCCTGCTAGTTTGATTGTCGTGGGTGTCTATTTGTAACTTAACACTACTTTATCTTTACCGTACTCGAGCCGCAGACGCTGAATCAGGTCATCGGCAGGCGACACGATCCACTCTTGACCTAGCATTATACACCCTATGGAGTCAGCGCGCTGATAGCGCACCATGACCTGGCAGCCCTCTCCCTCGTCCGCCGCCCCCCATACAGTGTGGACACTGGGCGGGAACTGTCCGGGATGTTGATGACGAGTACTAATGCCCGCAGCAGAACTACCCCCCAAACCGTTTGCAGTTGCTGCACCCTCTACTTCCAAAACCTCGGCTGGTTTACGATAAGGCTCGAGGATGCGCGCGAGATGCTCGCAGAAATTGCTGCCCAGCGACTCCGATTCGAGATTCAACGCCACCCGGTGCGCATTGCGTTTACGCGCCTGTGATAATGTCATTACGCTCTTGCCGCGGCCGCGCATACCGCCGTTATAGTCATCGATGCTTACCGCGCACTCCACCACCATGATCACATCTTTGTGTAGCGTCTTCTCTGTATTTCTCGTATTCTTTGGCGAACAAGGAAAATTCAAAGCGCGCTGAACTATCGTCCAATACTAGGAATGCTATGGTATCTCCAACCTTGTTCTTCATAGTACGTATGCTATGCAATACACCAGCGATAGTCTGGGGCCCTCGCTCCGGCCTTAGATTCACCAGTCTATTCTTAGTAATATGGGAAAGCTCATCCAGAAATTCGTCGATAGGATGACCTGACAGCCACAAACCCAGAGTGTCCTTCTCCACCTTGAGGCGATGCTGTTCCGCCCAGGCACGGACTGTAATATTAGAGGCGCTGAGATCTGCATCTTCCGTGCCCGCCGGCGCAATCTCGCCGAACATATCCTCAACACCACTAGCCTGATTTCGGCTGGATTGCTCAGCTGCCTGCATGGCCTGCGGCAACAGAGCCGAGAGCAAAGCACGCGCATAGTCGAGATCACCTTCCACCATGTTGTCCAGGGCGCCGGAGCGAACCAACGCTTCCATGGTGCGCTTGTTGACGTTCTGCGTATCCACTCTCTGACAGATGTCCAGCAGATTCGTAAATGGCCCTTCTTCTCGCGCGGCGAGAATACTGCCAACTGGACCTTCACCCAAGCCCTTGATGGCACCCAGTCCGTACACAATTTCGTCCTTCTCGTTTACCGTAAAATTGAACTGGCCACGATTGATATCCGGAGGCACTATGACCAGCTGCATCGAGCGACACTCATCGATCAAGGTTACGATCTTATCGGTATTCTGCATTTCAGCCGTAAGCACTGCCGCCATAAAACAGGCCGGGTGATGCGTCTTCAGCCACGCTGTCTGATAAGAGACTAGCGCATACGCTGCCGAGTGCGACTTGTTAAAGCCGTAGCCTGCGAACTTCTCCATCAGATCGAAGATAGAGGCGGCTAGGTCAGCATCGATTCCTCTCGCCTCGGCACCCTCTTGGAACAAGCTACGCTGCTTCGCCATCACTTCTGGGTTCTTCTTACCCATTGCCTTACGCAGAATATCCGCGCCAGCCAATGAGTAGTTCGCGAGAACCTGGGCGATCTGCATCACCTGCTCTTGATAGAGAATTACTCCGTAAGTATTACCGAGGACCGGCTCCAGCTCAGCATGTGGATAGACCACTTGCGTGCGACCATGCTTGCGATCGATAAAATCATCCACCATGCCAGACTGCAATGGACCAGGTCGAAACAAGGCCACCAAAGCAATGATGTCTTCGAAGCTACTTGGCACCTGACGTTTAATCAGATCCTTCATTCCGCGAGATTCGAGTTGAAAAATCGCCGTTGTCTTACCCTTCTGCAACAGTCGATATACACTTTCGTCGGTTAGAGGCAGCTTGGTGATATCGACCGGCGGCTCGCCTTCGCCTGCCCTAGCGTTAATCATCTTCACAGCACAATCGATGATGGTTAGGGTACGCAGCCCCAGGAAGTCGAACTTCACTAAACCTGCTGTCTCCACATCGTTCTTATCGAATTGGGTAACTAAGCCTTGACCTGATTCGTCGCAATACAGCGGCGTGAAGTCAGTTAGCTTGGTTGGCGCGATAACCACGCCACCAGCATGTTTGCCGACATTGCGAGTTATGCCCTCAAGCTTGTAGGCCATCTCCATGATTTCCTGCGCGTCCTCATCAGAATCGACGAATTCACCCAGCAGCGGCTCCACCTCAAACGCCTTCTTCAGGGTCATGCCGGGCTCGAAGGGAATCAACTTGGAAAGCTTGTCAGCCAACATATAAGGCTTGCCCTGCACTCGCGCCACATCACGTACTACAGCCTTCGCGGCCATGGTGCCGAAGGTAATGATCTGCGATACCGCATCTTTGCCATACAACTCGGCTACGTGCGCAATAACGCGGTCGCGGCCTTCAATACAAAAATCCACATCAAAGTCGGGCATCGACACCCTTTCAGGGTTAAGGAAACGCTCGAACAGCAAATCGTATTTAAGCGGGTCTAGATCGGTAATTCTTAGCGCGTAGGCGACAATGGAACCTGCACCCGAGCCACGCCCTGGCCCGACTGGTATATCATTGTCTTTGGACCACTGAATAAACTCCATCACGATAAGAAAGTAGCCCGCGAAACCCATCTGGTTGATGACGCCCAACTCGAACTCCAAACGCTCCCAATAGGGCTTCTCGACGTCTTTCGTCTCATAGTCGTCGCCATAGAGGCTACGCAGCCGTTCTCTCAGCCCATCGGAACTCAGCTCGGAAAAATACTGCTCCATATCCATGCCTTCAGGCACGGGATAATTCGGCAAACAAGGCTTGTCTAGTACCAGTGAAAGATTGCAGCGTTTTACGATTTCCCAAGAGTTCTCCAACGCCTCAGGAATATCGCTAAATAGCTCTCCCATCTCATCGCGGGTCTTTAAGTACTGTTGGTCGGTGTAATTGTGAGGTCGTCTCGAGTCATCTAGCGTGCGCCTCTCATTGATGCACACACGCACTTCGTGCGCATCGAAATCATCCTGATCGATGAAGCGCACATCGTTCGTTGCGACCACTGGCGAGTTCGTCTCGATAGCCAGAGCGACAGCCGCATCGATGTAGTCCTCTTCTTCTGCTTTGCCCACGCGCTGCAGCTCTAGATAGAAACTTTGCGGGAACAATTGCTCCCATTCAGCCAGCAACTCCTTAGCTAAGTCTTTTTCATCTGCCAGTAGTGCTAGTCCGATATCGCTGTTCTGCGCACCCGACAAAGCAATCAGGCCATCGACACGCCCTGCCAATTGCGATTTGCAGACAGACGGCTCACTCTGGCTAGGGTTCTCGGTGTACAACTCGGAGATAAGTTTAGTCAGGCTGAGATAGCCAACCTCGTTCTTGACCAATAACACGAGGCGAGTCTGTTTCGATCCGTCGTCGCTCTCAACCAATACATCACAGCCGCAGACGGGCTTGATGCCGGCATTGAGGGAGCCGGTGTAAAATTTAATGAGGGAAAACATATTTGCCAAGTCGGTAATAGCAACCGCTGGCATAGATAGTTCGCGCAGTCTCACGATAAGAGGCTTGATGGTAACGATACCATCATTGATTGAAAATTCGGTGTGAAGTCTGAGGTGCGCGAAGGGCGGATTAGGCAAATTTTCAGACATTTAAAAATCTAATTATCGAGTGACGTAGAAGTCTCCAATATACCTTTTTTTTGTTGGAAACGGGACAAAAGTTTAAGGCCATTCAGATGCTTTCAGAATCCTCGCGACGGGCGCGAATGTGCGCCGATGAATAGGCGTTGCCCCAAGAGCTTCAATCGCTGCTAGGTGCGCCGGTGTTGGGTATCCCATATTACTTGCAAAGCCATAGCCCGGGTATTGCAGATGCAGTTCCTGCATCTCCTTGTCGCGAGTCACCTTCGCAATAATCGAGGCAGCGCAGATGCTCGGGACTAAAGAGTCGCCTTTGACTACAGCCTCGAGGGATACTTCCATTTAGGGCAGCGGTTACCATCGACGTAAACGAACTCGGGCTGAACCTTCAAGCCTGCGACAGCCCTACTCATTGCCAGCATGCTCGCATGCAATATATTGATCTGCTCGATCTCCTGCACCGATGCTCGACCTACCGCATAGCAGTGAGCGTTCATCACGATGGCATCGAAGCATTCCAGCCTCTGCTTGTGGGACAGCTTCTTCGAGTCAGCTAGACCGTTGATAGGCTTTGCGGGGTCGAGTATCACTGCGGCGGCGACAACGTCCCAGGCCAATGGCCCGCGACCCACTTCATCAGTGCCCGCTATCAAGGTATAGTGTTCACTAGCGGGAGAAAATGGAGGCTCGCTCTTCATTTACTGACTGCTGTCCTTCTCTATAAGAGATGCTATGGCTAGAGCAGCCGCGGAGGAGGCATCGAGGCGCAGACTCTTATGTATTTGCTCAAATTCCAGCATTAACGCCTCGTGATCCTCCGCACCAGTCATGTGCCGAACTATCCCCTCACGTACTTTCTCCGCCGTGAGGTCATGCTGAATATATTCGGGCACTAGCTGCCTTCCCGCAAGGAGATTTGGCAAAGCAACATAAGGGATCTTCACTAAGCGCGAGGCGATGGCAAATGTGATTGCCGCAAGTTTATAACCTACGATCATAGGTCGTCTTAAGAGCAGCACCTCCAAAGTAGCGGTACCGGAAGACAGCACGACTAAATCCGCCGCACTGATTGCTGCGTGAGAATCATCGACTAAAATAAATTGCTCGCCTGGAATTATTGACTCTTCGCGAAGCAGGGCATCGACCTGCGCTTTGTTCTCCGCGCTGCTAGTCGGAATTAGAAACTTTAGCTGCGGACACTGTAGCTAGCGATTCCACCGCTGCCGCCAGAAATACCGGCGCAAGGCGTTTGATTTCACCGCCGCGACTGCCTGGCATCAGAGCAACTACATCGTCATCTAGATTGAGGCCTAATTGCTCACGTGAAAATAGCTTCTTATCTTTGAAACCGATGGTATCTGCCAATGGGTGACCTACACACTTAACATCGACACCATGTTGTGTATAGACTGCCGTCTCAAACGGAAACAAGGTCAGCATTAAATCTACTGCCCGCTTCACCGTATGGATTCTTTTCTCACGATAAGCCCAAAGGCTAGGGCTGACATAATGAACCGTTTTAATCTTATCGAGCTTCAGCTCTTCTTCGAGGCGCAAATTGAAGTCGGGGTTATCAATCCCAATAAAGACGAGTGGGCACCTTTCGGCGAAGAATTGTCTGAGACGTTTCTTCAGCGCGAATAGCTCGGGCAATCTGCCCAAGGGCTCGACGAAACCCATGACCGAGAGCCTATCCATCTCAGCAAGGGAGTTAAACCCGAGCGCAATCATATCCGGCCCACCAATACCGGCAAACTCCGCATCGGGGTATTTCTTACGCAAAGCCGAAATAAGACCAGCACCCAGAATGTCTCCGGATTTTTCGCCAGCAACAATTCCGATTAGAGGGGCATTACTCATAGTTTGAGGTATCGTGATTAGTGACTTTCGTAATGTTCGTTGCTTTGACTACTTAAGTTACCAACGATGCGTGAGTCTATGAAGAAGTGAATTCAAATTTTTAGCGGTGTATGCCTTTCTTCGAACTCTCCAACGAGTCGATGAGAAGTTGCAGCGCATCACAATCTTCGCGCATGATCTTCAATTGGGCGATGGCATCCTGCAGGGAGTGGCCACGCATATAGATGACCTTATATGCAGTACGCAATTGCTTGATAGTAGGCTTAGCGAAGCCGCGACGCTCCAAGCCTATAGTATTAACCGCCCTCACTGCAGCGGGCTGGCCGCTAACGATCATATAGGCAGGCACATCGTGATCGATATGTGTCACGCCGCCAACCATAGCGTGAGCACCGATCTTGAGAAATTGGTTTACGCCTGCATAGCCGCCAAGAATGGCCCAGTCATCTACTTCAACGTGGCCTGAAATCCCAACGTTATTGGCGAAAATCGTATTGTTTCCTACAATGCAATCATGAGCGATGTGCACATAGGGCATGAGTAGGTTGTCGCTACCAATTCGAGTGAGACCGCCACCGAAGCCCGTTCCACGGTGCAGATTGGAGCCTTCACGTAAAACGTTGCGGTCACCAATTTCAAGCCAAGTTTGTTCACCCTCGAACTTCTTATCTGCAGGATCTTCACCGATGGAGCTGAATTGAAAAATGCGATTGTCTTTGCCGATTTTGGTGTTGGCGCGAATCATCACATGCGAGTCGATGACAGTGCCAGATCCAATCTGCACATTGGGCCCCACAATAGTCCAAGGACCAATCGTTACATCAGAATCTATTTCAGCTTTAGGGTCTATCCGGGCGCTGGAATCAATCGACATCCACCTTCCTCTCTGCACACATGATGCTCATTGTCCCTACAAGCTCTTCACCCACTGAAGCGCGGCAGGCAAACTTATAGATACCGCGCTTATTGGTGACGATTTCGGCCTCTAGAGTAAGACAGTCACCTGGCACCACCGGCCGTCGTAAGCGTACATTATCGGCCCCAACGAAATAATAGAGATAACCGTCCTTCGGTTTCTTTTCCTGACTCTTGAATCCCAGCACACCAGCAGCTTGAGCCAGCGCCTCGATGATGAGCACACCCGGCATGATAGGCTGATTCGGAAAATGGCCGTTGAAGAATGGCTCGTTCACAGTAACGTTCTTGTAAGCCACAATAGACTTACCGAGGTCCATCTCAATTACTCTATCCACCAGCAGGAAAGGGTAGCGCTGAGGGAGATACTCTTTAATTTCTTCGACGGTCATTAACATGTGCGGTTCTCTAGTCTGCCCTGCACGCGATCATTGCGCGCTAGGTTTATTTTAATTTCGATGGCTTCTGACGCGAAGCTCTTGCTCAGATTCAATCGACCTACTTCTTATCGGTCGAACTCTCAATTTCTTTCAATCTCTTCGCGATGCTATCTAGTTGCTGGAACCGAATCGCATTGCGCTTCCATTGCGAAGTCTTCGCTTGGATCGTACCAGTAGAGTAAATGCCGGGCTCTGAAATCGACTGACTCACCAGCGACATGGCACTCACCTGCACCCTATCAGCAATGGATATATGGCCCACAACCCCGGACCCGCCACCCATGATGCAGTATTTACCTATTGTCACGCTGCCGGCAATGCCGGCGCAGCCACAAATTATTGTGTGTTCACCAATCTTGCAGTTATGGCCGATCTGAACCTGGTTATCGATCTTCACGCCGTTACCAATTTCAGTGTCTTCGAGGGCGCCCCTATCTATCGTGCTACCGGCACCGATCTCAACATCGTCGCCTATTTTAACTCCGCCGAGCTGATAGATTTTAATAGACTTGCTGCCATCAAATGCAAAACCAAACCCATCGGCGCCGACTACGGAGCCAGAATGAATCTTTACGTTCTTTCCTAAGACAACGCCATGATAGAGAGTTACATTACTATGCAATTTACAGGCTTTGCCTAGACTCACATTCTCACCTACATAACAGCCCGCACCGATCACAACGTCGTCGCCCAGCGACACGTTGGCTGCAATTACTGCATTTGCAGAGATGCTAACATTTTTGCCGAGCACGGCAGAAGCATCCACACTTGCTGATTCATGGACGCCAGCAGGGGGTATTGGTGAATTATTGAATAACGCAGTAGCTTTCGCGAAAGACACATAAGGGATGCGTGTCACAAGTTTGTTGCCTGGACAGCTATCTAGATATTTTTTATCGATGAGTATCGCAGACGCCTTACTATTTTTTAGCTGGCCTACGTAGGAAGGATTGCTTAGGAAACTCAGCTGGCCAGGCTCGGCATTCTGGAGAGTAGCTAGGCCAGTTATTTCGCACTGGCCATCGCCGATTAGTTTAGCGTCTAGCAATTCTGCCAGATGCGCCAATGTATATTTTGTTTTATGTGTCACCTGACACTAGCCTGATAATGGGGCTTCCTTTACGGCTCAGTCTGCGTATTTTCATTCAATTTTGCAGTTACCTTCGCGGTAATATCCAATACTGGCGCGAAATAAGGAGAACTATCCGAATTGAGAATCAGATCGTAACCGCCCTCTGCGACCACATCGGTAACGGCCTCGGCAAGATCGCCTTGCATGCTTTCGAGAAATTGCTGATTCTTTTCCTGCAATGCTGTTTGAACTCTTTCTTGTATCAGTTGCAGCTGAACCTGCAAGTCCTGAGCATTAGAATTCATACGGCTAATTTCTTGTTCGCTCATAACAGCTTCGTTCTGCTGAAACTCTTCGCGCAGAGCATTTAGCTGTTCAGTAAGCTCTTGAGCTCTTGCCTCATCCGCACTAAATTCCTGCTCCAATTCTTCTTGCACGACACGAGCCGCATCAGAATTGAACAATGCCTGCAATGCATTCAGCACACCTATCTTGGTATCCTGAGCAGCGGCACCTTGAGACACAAGCACCAAACTCAAACAGACAATTAGACTTTTAAATATTTTCACAATAATTCTCCAATTCTAACAAACACTATTGAGCATGCGCTCAACTAACTATTTACCACTAACACTACATTATTCACTTAGACTTCTAAATATTTCGTCATTATGTACTGAATTTTGTAATCCCTGAATCTTGACTATTCGAGCTATAACGTATTGCTAATCCTTTAATCTAAAACAGTCTACATACCATTTCCAACAGTGAAATCGAAGCTCTTTGTATCATCCCCTTCTTTGCCAAATGGTTTCGCCACATAGAATGTTAACGGGCCAAATGGCGACAGATAAGTAACACTAATTCCTGCAGAGTATCTAACTTCACCCAGATCGAAATCTGTACAATTCTTTAGAAGTGTCTGCCGTTCCGTACAATGCGACGAGAACACATTTCCCGCATCAATAAAGAAAGCCGA
The DNA here is from genome assembly GCA_949430125.1 of uncultured Pseudomonadales bacterium. Lineage (GTDB taxonomy): Bacteria > Pseudomonadota > Gammaproteobacteria > Pseudomonadales > Pseudohongiellaceae > UBA9145. The sequence continues at coordinate 8,294 of CASQMQ010000013.1, read as the reverse complement.
CCTAACTTGACCCGAATCATCCATAAACGGGATTGGGAATAATAGCTCCAATGTCGCGGTAGCCAGTATATTACCACCAAAACTGTCATAATCCTCGTCTAGGTAGAAACTTTGTACTGCCAGAGCGATTTTCTGATTTCCCTCTGAATCTAACACTGGCCGGCCGGTCTCATCGAAAAGGCCTGTAGTTTCATAGCCTACATCACGGTTTAAACCTACTGCGGAGCCATCCTCTCGACGCTGGATTTCACCATTTTCATCACGCAGCAGCGTTAAACCGTATTCAGTCAGATATCTGGCGCCGGGGGTGCTCTGTGGCCCTAGGCTATTCTCTTCGAATCCGCGCACGATACCACTCGCGTTTAGACCACCAGCAAAGTAGTTATTGAAGAAGGGCATTTGTTCAGTATTACCATATCCAATGCCATAGCCCAGATTCGTTCGTAAGCCTACAACCCAGCGCTGATCCTGAGAAAGCGGCCAATACATCTCATTGTTGTAATTGATTCTGGCATATTGCAAATCACTACCGGGCAATGTGATTTCTAGACCAATACTGTGGAGCGCGCCGTTTGTTGCCATCTGTCCACGGTTTAGAGTGTTGCGAAACCAATTCCCTGTGATCGTAAAGTTATCGAAGGTATCACCATATTTGTCAACGAAACCTTGATCTATATTTGACTGGAGCTGCAGCGGGCTTAGTGAATTCACATCGCCTAATACTGCATCAGTGACGGGACCATCAAAAGCGTTACTATTAGCGGGCGTAATCACATATTTATCTACGCCGTCGAAAAAGGTAGGACTGGAAACTATCTCTTGCACAGAACCGAGCCCCGCACTCAGCTCCGTATGCGTGAGTCCTAAATCAAACCCTAACAATGAGATCTCACTCAAGGGGTAACTAAAACTCAAGGATCCGCCGTATGAGGAGGTATTGAAAGCAGACACGTTCCAGGGAGACTCCATCTTCTGAGCGAACAGATTGAATCCCCTACTCACTCCGTCAGGCGTAAAATACGGATCTTGATACTGAAAATTCAGACCAGTCTGGAAGCGACTTTTGTTGATGCCAACACCCAATGTCTTCCCGGTCCCCAGAAAATTCTGTGCCTGCAGGCTAGACTGGATGAAAAAATTGCCGCCTCCACCTGTGCCGACCTGGAAGCTGATGGCGCCAAAGTTTTGTTCCAGCACGTCATAATTGACATCAATCTGATCTTCCGTGCCTGCAACTTCGGTCGTATCAACTTCGACAGTTTCGAAGTAGCCTAGACGCTGCAGACGAATTTTGGATTGTTCGATTTGTAGGCTTGACGCTGGAGCAGACTCTAGCTGCCGCAATTCTCTTCGTAGTACATCATCGGCGGTCGATATGTTGCCTGCGAAATTAATACGATTTACATAGGTCCTATTGCCCGGCTCGATGAAGAACGTTACATCGACGGTTTCATCTTCCTCGTTAACTTCTGGCACACCAGTGGCTTCAGCAAAGGCATAGCCCAAGTTACCGAGAAACTGAACCATGATTTCTTCAGTTCCCGTGACCAGACCCTGCGAATATATCTGTCCCGGGCGTACGAATACTGCTGCCCTCAAAAGAGCCTCTGCATCTACTAAGTCCCCGGCGAGATCTACTTCATTAATAGTGAATAGGTCTCCCTCGGTCAGATTAATAGTGATATAGACTTCTTTGCGATCCGGCGTGATGGAAATAGGTGTGGAATCGATATTAAATTCTACGAAACCGTTGTCGAGATAGAAGGATTCCAGTCGCTCGAGGTCGCCGGAAAATTGTTCACGCGAATAGCGGTCCTTGCGGCTCAGAAGCATGAACCAAGGCTTCGTGCCTAGCTCGAACAGACCGAGCAGGTCTTCCTCATTGAAGGCTTGGTTGCCTACGATATTAATGTGGCGTATACGTGACTCTTCGCCTTCGTTGATGTTCAGACTGATACCAACACGGTTCCGCGGTAGTTCTTCAACCTCTATGTCCACTGCCGCACCATAGCGGCCACGAGACGAGTACACGTCCTGTATTCCTTGGCGAATTACTTCTAACGCGGCACGCGTGAAAATCTGGCCTTCGGCAATATCAGCATCCGCCATGTTGTCGATGATATCTTCAGTCTCAAGAACGCTATTTCCTTCGATGGTAATTTCGGCAACGGAGGGTCTCTCCAAAACCGTAACAATAAGCACGTTCCCTTCGCGCGCCACCTCGATCTCATCGAAATATTCCGACTGAGAAAGCTCTCGAATGATTTGCGCTGAGATGTCAGCCGTAACTTGATCACCTATGCCCACGGGTAATAGGTTGTAGATTATTCCGGGAGAAATACGTTGATAGCCATCGACGATTATGTCGGCTATTACAAATTCCTGTGCGTTGAGGGACTTTGAAATTCCAAAAGCCACCAACAAACAAAAAAGTAGTTTTTTCATTTGCGCTGCATTCTCAATTTATTTGTTATTTGCCGGCGAGTTACTTATATTTTCTTCTTTTCACAACAGTCTACTGATGACACGGAAGTACGGGCTAACGTCGTTGTAAATTGCTAAAACCATGATTCCCGAAATCAATAACAATCCTAGCTGTAATCCAAAGGCCTGGATTCGCTCCGGCACAGGCCTTCTGATGACAGCTTCGATTGCGTAGAACAAGAGATGGCCTCCATCAAGAACAGGTATTGGCAACAAATTCATTACGCCTAGTGAAATACTCAGTAGAGCCAGAAACCCTAGATAGAATTCGGGACCGAGAGTTGCTGTCTCTCCTGCCACTTTGGCAATAGTTATTGGCCCACCTATATTTTTCGGAGAGATCTCCAAGGTGATCATTTTTTTCACAGAGTGTAATATAAAAATCGACATTTCCAATGTCTTGGAAATCGCCGGCTGAATCGCCGATAGCACGTTGTAATTTATCTGCCGCTGCATCTCTGGAGGCAGTAATTCTGCCAAAGTTGTTTCCTTCACATAGGCGCCAATGCTTCCAATTACAGAGCCATCATCGAGCGTCGCTGTTTTCGGTGTCATCAACAAGTCAGTATTGATTCCGCCTCGTTGGACAGCGACATTCAGTGTGAGTTCCGGGCTCGCTCTGATAACCTCTACCCAATGCGTCCAGCCGCGTATAGATTTGCCATCCACAGAGATGATTTCATCTCCTTCTCTCAGGTCCGCTGCCTCTGCAGCACCGCCGGGAACGATACCGGCAATATCCGCCGGAATTTCGAATTGAATAATACCGAGATCGCCGACTGGATTAGGCGCTGCCTCCGCTGCCATCCAGGCATTTATGGGGAGTTGTATCTCTCTCGTCCGGCTGGAATCGGCGGGGTCCACAGTCAGGGTTATTTCGCCGGTTTCACCCATTCGAGCTAGCAACTGCAGAGCCACCTGCTGCCAGATGATGGTCTCTTGACCATCGACGGCAAGAATCTCATCGCCAGCTCTCAGCCCCGCTGTCTCCGCAATAGAACCTTCTATTACGTTGTTCACTACCGGGGCAATACCGGAAACTCCATAGGATATATTTATCAGCCAGAATACGAATATCGCCAGCAAGAAATTCGCGACAGGCCCTGCCGCTACAATCGCCGTCTTCTGCCACAGTGGCTTGCAGGCAAATGAGCATTCGCGCTGGCTCGTGCTCAACCCGCTCGTATCCGCAACAGCAGCATCTTCTTGGCCCAGCATCTTGACGTAGCCGCCCAGTGGAATTGGTGCGATGACATACTCAACTCCATCCTTGCCGACCCATGTCTTGATCGCCTTACCGAAGCCGATGGAAAACTTAAGCACCTTCACGCCACAGCGCCTGGCAACCCAGAAATGACCAAACTCGTGGATCGTCACCAGTATGCCAAGAGTGACTAGGAGGGCTATAACTCTTATTAAATTTTCAAGTATCATAAATGTTCGTAGCAGCGCTAGATCTAAGCACTAGCTCCACTGCGGAAATCCTTTAATATCAATTCTTTAGATAGTCTTCTAGCTTGTCGATCAAGATCTTGAATGATAGCGAGTGTAGGCGCCGGTTCACAAGGTATTTGTGACCTAACTGCCTCAATTATTGAGGGAATTTCCGCAAAACCGATCTCTCCACCCAAAAATGCCTCAACTGCCACTTCGTTTGCTGCATTAAGAACCGCCGGCGCCGTTCCACGCTCGCCTGCAGCCTCTATACCTAAGCGCAAGCAGGGGAACCTAGAAAGATCGGGCTTGGAGAATTGCAGAGGCTCCTCCACCGTCAGGTCAAGCGGAGCAACTCCTGACTCGATCCGCTCCGGCCATGCCAATCCATAGGCGATAGGAACTCTCATATCGGGATTGGCCATCTGTGCCAACACCGAACCATCTTTATAGTGGACCATAGAGTGCACAATGCTCTGCGGATGAATCAATACATCGACCTGCGATGGTTGTAGATCGAAGAGATAACACGCCTCAATAAACTCCAACCCCTTATTCATCATAGTCGCGGAGTCCACGGATATCTTCCTACCCATTGACCACTTCGGATGCTGGCATGCCTGATCGGGCGTGACTGATTCGAGCTGCTCAATCGGCGTGTTCAGGAACGGGCCTCCCGATGCCGTCAATACAACCTTCACAACACCAGTATTAGATTCTGTATGTACGCTGCTCTTTGTTTGCGGCAGACACTGAAAAATTGCATTGTGCTCGCTGTCGATCGGTAAAATCTCAGCGCCAGATTCTCTCGCCGCCTGCTTCAGTAAGTCTCCAGTCATCACCAGAGATTCCTTATTAGCAAGTAACAGGCGCTTACCATTTGAAGCTGCCGCAAGTGTCGATTCGAGGCCAGCTGCGCCGACTATTGCAGCCATCACTATATCGACATTTGGATTACTCGCCACCTCGGTCAATCCAGACTCGCCAATCAGCAACTTGGTATCGAGATTGCTCTCAATTAATAACGCGTTAAACTCTGGAGCGGCGGCTTCGCTCAGCACAGCGAATTTTGGCCTGTATTTCTCGCACTGTTCGAATAGTAGTTTCGCGTTTCGGTGAGCGGTAAGTGCAAAAACTTTGTAGGAAGGATTCTCATCGATTACGGCCAGCGTGCTTGCGCCAACCGATCCAGTAGAACCGAGGATGCTGATCTGAAGATTGCTACTCGTCACGTTAGAGACTCACCTGCAATTCGCTATCGAGAACAAACATCATTGTAAGTACAAACAGCGGTGTGGCTGCTACGAGACCATCCACCCTATCAAGCACACCGCCATGTCCAGGCAGCATCGTGCTGCTATCCTTAATGCCGCAATTGCGCTTGAGCATGCTCTCTATGAGGTCACCCACTACGCTAAAGAATGTGACGCCCACTGACAAAATCAGCAAGGCAATGATCTGCATTGCAGATAATGCTTGGAGATTGTTATGCATTAGCCAGACAAACAAACTTGCCACCAACAAACAGAAAAACGTTCCGCCCCATACACCTTCCCAAGACTTCTTTGGGCTCAATTTAACGGCCAGCTTTCTCGATCCAAAATTTACTCCAACGACATAGGCGCCCACATCGACCGCCGCCACCAAGATCACTAACGCCAGAACCAAATAGCCCGAGGGAACAAGGTATTTCAAAACTACAATACCAACGAAGGCTGGCATCAACACCAAAACACCCATAAGCGCAATTTTCGACTCATCGTTCCACAGACTGCTGTTCTCAGGATAACCCGAAAGAAAAAACAAGGATATCAGCCAAAAAAGCAGGCCCAGCATCAGCACGAGACCAGCTCGAAAGCCATCGATGTTTTGTGCGTCGGCCGAGATCCCCAAAAGAAAGAAACTACCAACCAACATCGCAGCTATACTAACGAGGTATGGTAGCTTTGCTATTTTTTTATCCGGACTGACGAGCCCGGCCCATTCCCATGCGGCCATTAGAATTACGCCAGCAACAAACAGCGAGAAATAAAAGGAAGACAATTGAGTAGTGGCGGCAATCAAGGCCACCAAAAGTAATACAGCGGTAATGACTCGTTGCTTTAACACCTTAGTCACTCGTGGTTTCCTGTTCATCATGACTGCCATAGCGACGCTGGCGATTTGCGAAATCATCGAGCGCTAGCTGAAACTGTGCATCGTCGAAGTCTGGCCAATAACAGTCGGTAAAATAGAGTTCAGTATAGGCGAACTGCCACAGTAGGAAATTACTAATACGGTGCTCGCCACCAGTGCGGATACAAAGGTCTGGATCCGGATAGTAGCTGCTACTCATGTACTGATCTACCAAATCAACATCGATTGCGTCTGCCGACAACTCTCCAGAAGTAACCTTGTCGACTATGCTTGTCATTGCGTTTGCGATATCCCAGCGCCCACCGTAGTCTGCCGCGACAATCACTGTCATACCAGTATTATTACGTGTCAACTCTTCAACCTCACGCATGTTTTTCTGCAATTTCTGCGAGAAGTTGCTGCGATTCCCGATGAACTGTAGACGCACATTCCTCTTGTGTAGCTGGGTGATTTCTTTACGCTTTAGGACGGTAAGAAAGAGCGCCATAAGGCCCTGAACTTCCTTTCGCGGACGCAGCCAGTTCTCACTACTAAAGGCAAACAAGGTGAGGTATTTAATATCTCGAGCGAGACAGGAATAAACAGCCTCTCGCGCCACTTCGGCGCCAAAGCGGTGACCAGATTTTGCAGGCAGATCACGAGATTTGGCCCAGCGGTTACTGCCATCCATAACGATGGCGATATGCCGAGGTAATTCCGGTTTACTAGCAGATGTCATTTACAGTTACCACATCCCTGATGACCGGAGCCCCATGGAGTCAGCCGACTGAAGCAATCGCGGGCTCAGAAGGACAGCAAATCGGCTTCTTTAGCCTGGAATGAAGACTCAATAGTCGCAATATGCTTGTCGGTAATCTTCTGCACTTGATCTTCGGCTCTGTGCTGCTCATCTTCACTAATTTCTTTTTCTTTTTCTAGCTCTTTGAAGTCGGAGTTCGCATCTCTTCGAATATTTCGAATCGCGATTCGTGCATTCTCTGCCTCGGCCTTAGCCTGTTTCGTATATTCTTTACGCGTCTCTTCAGTTAGAGGCGGCATAGGTACACGAATAGTGTCGCCATTATTCGAAGGGTTCAGCCCTAAATCTGATTTCATAATGGCTTTCTCAATCTCACCGATCATTGGCTTTTCCCAGGGAGAAATGATCAGAGACCGACCCTCTTCCACCGTGACATTAGCCAGTTGGCTCAAAGGAGTGTCTGAGCCATAGTAGGAAACTTGCACGCTATCCAGAATATCGGGATGCGCCCTTCCCGTTCGAATCTTCTTAAAGGCTTCATCTAACGAGGCTATGCTCTTCTGCATCCTCTCGTCTGCGTCGGCTATAGTTTCATCGATCATTGTCTGGCTCCTCGCTCTTTAAACCTAGCTCCACGCACCAAGCACAGAGTGTTCATCAATCTTACTTAATCAAACTACCCATCAACTAAGCGATGTGAGTGCCGTCAGGCTTGCCCATAACATTGTTCAACAATGCGCCGGGGGTGTTCATATTGAAAACTTTGATTGGCACCTGATGATCACGGCTTAAACAGATAGCCGTCAAGTCCATGACACCGAGTTTCTTTTCGATTACTTCATCGTAAGAAAGATTATCGTACTTAACCGCACTCGAATCCAACTCCGGATCGGAGGAATAAACACCGTCTACCTTAGTGGCTTTCAAGATTAGGTCCGCATCGATCTCAATTCCACGCAGGCAAGCCGCAGTATCCGTGGTGAAGAACGGATTTCCGGTTCCTGCGGAGAATATAACGACATCGCCCGCGTCTAGATGTCGAATAGCCGTGCGCCGGTCGTAGTGTTCTACGACACCGCTCATGGGAATGGCCGACATGACACGAGTGGGAATGCTCGCTCGTTCAAGTGCGTCGCGCATCGCAAGCGCATTCATCACAGTCGCTAGCATGCCCATGTGATCGCCGGTTACACGCTCCATTCCCGAAGCATGCAGGGCAGCACCGCGGAATAGATTACCACCACCAATGACCAAGCCTATCTCCACTCCCAGTCCGACCAGCTGGCCTATTTCTACAGCCATTCGATCGAGTACTTTAGGGTCTATGCCAAAATCGCCATCACCGGTGAGTGCCTCACCGCTTAGCTTTAACAAAATACGATTGTACTTGCGTTCCTTATTTGGCATTTTTCAATGGCACCCCTATTTTTGTGCTCCTAGGAGCCTTTAACTTGAGCCGCAACTTCATCGGCAAAGTCTATTTCTTCTTTTTCGATGCCCT